>NZ_JBFBHG010000028.1:0-38278 GCF_040685095.1 Microbacterium sp. NPDC089189 | reverse complement strand
GTCAGGGGGCGGGCTCAGGGGGGCGGGGTCAGGGGGGCGGGGTCAGGGGGGCGGGGTCAGGGGGCGGGGTCAGGGGGCGGGGTCAGGGGGGCGGGGTCAGGGGGCGGGGTCAGGGGGTGAGGCGCTGGGCGAGGGCCTCGAGGGCGGGGCGCTGCCCGGCGACCACGAGCTCCTGCGCGCGGGCGATCGGCACCCATTCGGCGCGATCCACCTCGGGGAACGACTGCACCCGGCCCGAACGCGGCGGCCACTCGAGCTCGAACTCGCCGAAGCGCAGACCGATCAGGCGCACGCCGCGGCCGTCGGCGAGGAACACCGTCACGCGCTTGCCCGAGCTGTACCGGAACGTGCCGAGCTCGTCGTACGGTCCGGGCGGCGGCTCGATGCCCAGCTCCTCGCGGAACTCGCGGGCCGCCGCATCCGCCGCCGCCTCGGCGTCGGGATCGAACTCGCCCTTGGGGATCGACCACGCGCCGACGTCCTTGCGGCGCCAGAACGGACCGCCCATATGGGCGATCAGCACCTCGAGCGGGTCCGCCCGGTAGAGCAGGAGACCCGCGCTCTGCACGCTCATGCGCCGCACGCGTCCGTGTCGAGCGGAGGAGATCCGGGCAGCGGAGGAGCGAGATCCGCGGATGCGTCCTCCGCTCGCTGGATCTCCTCCGCTGCCCGGCCCCACTCCATGCCTCAGTCCCCCGGACGCCCCTTCGGAGACACCTGGTACGTGAGGGACCCGTCGGTCTCGGCGACCGGCCGGAGCGCCGCGTCGATCGCGCTCAGGGTGTCGGCGTCGAGCACGACTCCCGAGGCCTTGACCGTGTCGTCGAGCTGCTCGGGGCGGGAGGCACCCACGAGCGCGGCCGACACGTTCGGGTTCTGCAGCACCCAGGCGATCGCGAGCTGGGGCAGCGTCAGCCCCGCGTCGGCCGCGACCGGCTTCAGGCTCTGCACCGCGGCGAGCACCTCATCGCGCAGGAATCGCTTGATGAAGGTGGCGCCGCTCTTCTCGTCGGTGGCGCGCGAGCCGGTCGGCACGGGCTGGCCGGGCAGGTACTTGCCGCTCAGCACGCCCTGCGCCATCGGCGACCAGACGATCTGCGAGATGCCGAGCTCCTCCGAGGTCGGCACGACCTTCTCCTCGATGACCCGCCAGAGGGCCGAGTACTGCGGCTGGTTCGACACGAGCTGCACGCCGAGGTCCTTGGCCAGCGCGTGTCCGTCGCGCAGCTGCTCGGCCGTCCACTCCGAGACGCCGATGTAGAGCGCCTTGCCCTGGCGAACCACATCCGCGAAGGCCTGCATGGTCTCCTCCAGCGGCGTCTCGTAGTCGTACCGGTGCGCCTGGTAGAGGTCGACGTACTCCACGCCGAGGCGGCGCAGCGACCCGTGGATGCCGTCGAAGATGTGCTTGCGCGAAAGACCCTGATCGTTGGGACCCTGGGGGCCGATCGGCCAGTAGACCTTGGTGAAGATCTCGAGCGACTCGCGACGCTGACCCTTCAGCGCCTCGCCGAGCACCTCCTCCGCGGCCGTGTTGGCGTAGGTGTCGGCCGTGTCGAAGCTCGTGATGCCGAGATCGAGCGCGCGATGCACCGTCGCGATCGCCGCGTCGTTCTCGACCTGCGACGCGTGGGTGATCCAGTTGCCGTAGGTGATCTCCGAGACCTTGAATCCACTGTTGCCGAGATAGCGGTAGTTGACCATGGAACAACGCTAGCGGCGCTCGGAGGCCCGGGCTCCGAGATCCGTCATCCGGCGGCACCCGGGCTACAGGAGACCGAGTTCCATCGCGCGGGTGACGGCGCGCGTGCGGTCGCCGACCTCGAGCTTGGCGAAGACGTGCAGCAGATGGGTCTTCACCGTCGCCTCGCCCAGGAAGAGCCGTTCGGCGATCGCGCGGTTGCTCAGGCCCGCCGACACGAGCCGCAGCACGTCGAGCTCACGGGCCGTCAGGATCGGGGGCGGCGCAGCCGGCGCGTTCGCCCGGCGGACGAGGACACGGGCCACGCTCGGCGCGAGCGCCACCTCTCCCGCCGCGACGGCGCGAATCCCGGCCAGGAGCTCCTGCTCGGGCGCTGCCTTCAGCAGATACCCGCTCGCGCCGGCGCCGATGGCGCGGAGGATCGCATCGTCGCTCTCGTAGGTGGTGAGCACCAGGACGCGGGCCGCGGGGTGGTCGGCGAGGATGCGGGTCGTCGCGGTCTCGCCGTCCATCCCGGGCATCCGCAGGTCCATCAGCACCACGTCGGGAGACGCGTCGGCGACGAGGGCGAGCGCTCCCGCTCCGTCCGCGGCGGTGCCGACGACATCCATGTCGCTCGCGGCCGACACCACGGCCACGAGCCCCGCGCGCACGATCGGGTGATCGTCGACGATCAGGACCCGGATCATGCGGAACCTCCGTTCGGGATGCGTGCGCGCAGCTCGACCGCATCCGCGGATCCGTCGATCTCGAGGCTGCCGCCGAGCAGCGCGAGCCGGTCGCGCAGCCCGGCGAGCCCGAACCCCGCCGCGACCGCGTCGGGGTCGAAACCCCGGCCGTCGTCGCGTACGCGCAGCACGGCGTCGGTGCCGTCCTCGCTCAGGTCGACACGGACGCGGGAGGCGGCGGCGTGCTTACGGATGTTCCCGAACCCCTCCTGCGCCGAACGCAGCAGCGCCACCTCGGTCTCGCGGTCGAGCGGATGCGACAGCCTGACGCTGACGTCGACCGCGACGCCGGCCTCGCGACGGAAGCGGTCCGCGAGGGTTCCGAGCGCCTGCTCGATCCCGCCGCCGTCGAGTTCGAGCGGCGCACTTCCCGCCACCAGGACCCGGGTCTCGGTGAGGGCCGCGCGCACCGACTCCTCGACGAGCGCGAGGGCAGCGTCGTCGAGTGTCCCCTCGTCGCGTCGGTGACGCGCGCGCTGCACGAGCAGCACGGCGGCGGTGAGCGACTGGGCGATGGTGTCGTGCAGTTCGCGCGAGATCCGCGCGCGCTCCGCCGTGGTCCCGGCGTCGCGGTGCAGCGCGGCCAGTTCATGCTGCGCCGCCGTCAGCTCCGCGAGGAGGCGTCCGCGCTCGACGCCGTACCGGTAGACGCTGCTGATCCACAGCCCCATGACGACGTTCACGGCGAAGGAGACGATCTGGGTCAGCAACGCGGTGATCCACCATCCGTCCTCCGACCCGGTGCTCGCCGCGAAACCGACGAAGACCGCCGCGGAGAGGACGAACGTCGCCGGGAGCGCCGTTCGCAGGGTCGGCAGCAGCGCCCAGACCACCGGATACGCCCAGAACTGGAAGGTCGCGTTGCTGGGGACGACCGCTGTGAGGCCGGCGACCAGGAGGATGGTCACCGCGACGCTCACGACCGCCGGCACCGATCCGGCGGCGACCCGCCGGATGAACAGCACGAACGCCGCGGCGTAGGCGGCGATGACCGCCGCCGTCAGCCCGACCGGTGCCCACGGTCCGCCATCCGGAATGGCCCACGCCGCACACGTCACGACGCAGACGACACCGACGGCCGCCAGCGAGACCCCCCACCCCTTCGCGCTGACGGCCGCCGGTTCGCCGGCCCGGGGTTCGCTCATTCAGCCATCCTTGCGGATCCACCGGAACGTGACCCGGGCCAGCACGAGACCCGCGACCAGCCAGATCCCCGTGACGAGGAGCGTCATCGGGTGCTCCCACGTCCCCGTGGGGGTCATCGCGACGAACGACTCCGGCAGGAACACCGACTGCATGCCCTGCACGAGCCAGCGCAGCGGGAAGATGCTCGCGACGGTCTGCAGCCACGCCGGGAGGCCCGCGAACGGGATGAAGACGCCCGAGACGAACTGCAGGATGAGCACGATGGGCAGCACGACGGCCGTGGCGCTGCGACCCGTGCGGGGCAGGGCGCTCAGGCCGATTCCGAGGATGGCGCAGGTCGTCACGCCCAGGACGAAGACCCAGGCGAAGGTGAGCCACCGCTCCGGGGTGGACGGGAGCGCCACGCCGAACCCGAGAGCTGCCACGGCGATCAGCAGCCCGGCCTGCAGGATGCCGGTCACCAGCACCATGCCGAGCTTGCCGATGAAGTACGAGACGGGACTCAGAGGTGTGCCGCCCAGACGCTTGAGTGTGCCGTCGCTGCGTTCCATCGCGATGTCGATCGCGAGGCTCTGCACGCCCGAGAGCAGGAGCCCCGCGGCCACCATGCTCGGCAGGTAGAAGGCCGCGGCGCTGATCTCGTCGCCCTCGCCCCCGTACGTCTGCGCGCTGAAGGCGAGCGAGAAGATGAGCAGCAGCACGACGGGGAACAGGAAGGTGAAGAACACCGAGTCGCCCTGACGGAAGTACCCCTTCACCTCGTAGCCGATGCGGGCGAACCCGAGGCGCAGGATGCCGCCGAGTCCGGTGGCGGAACGCCCCCGCGCGGGCCGGGTCGTCGTGAGCGCGGCACTCATGCGGATACTCCTTCGGCCGCGGGGGTCGCGGGATCGACGACGGGCTCGGCACCGGCCGCCCGTGGCGACGGGCCGGCCTCGTCGGCGCGGATGAACGAGAGGTAGATGTCCTCGAGAGCGGGGCGCACGACCTCGAGATCGTCCGGCTCCGCGTCGCCGGCTGCGGCGACCAGACCGGCCACGAACTGACCGGGCCGATCGGTGCGCTCCTCGCGGAGGCGACCGCCGTCGCGCCACCGCACCACCGGCACCCGCGCATCGGCTCCGCCCAGCTCGTCGATGCGCCCGAGGGCGGCGACGCGGCCGGCCACGATGATCGCGGCTCGCTCGGCGAGCGCTGCCGCTTCGTCCAGGTAGTGGGTGGTGAGGATGATCGTCGTGCCCTCGTCCTGCAACCCCCGGATGAGGTCCCAGAACTGTCGGCGCGCCTCGGGATCGAAGCCGGTGGTGGGCTCGTCGAGGAACAGCAGCTCGGGCGATCCGACGATGCCCAGGGCGACGTCGACACGGCGACGCTGCCCGCCCGAGAGCTTCCGCACGCTCGTCTTCGCCTTCGCCCCCAGCCCCACGGCCTCGATGACCTCGTCGATCGACCGCGGGTTCGGGTAGAACCCCGCGAAATGGGCGAGCATCTCGCGCACGGTGGCGGTCGGCGCCTCACCGGTGTCCTGCAGCACGATGCCGAGGCGGGACTTCCACGCGGCACCGCCGTGGGCCGGATCGACGCCGAGGACGCTCACGGCGCCGGCGGTGCGGTCGCGATACCCCTCGAGGATCTCGATGGTCGTGCTCTTGCCGGCGCCGTTGGGTCCGAGCAGCGCGAAGGTCTCGCCGCGTCGGATCTCGAAGTCGACCCCGCGCAGGGCTTCGAATCCCCCGCGATACACCTTGCGGAGTCCTTCGACCCGCACCACCGCATCCGTCATGTCCCGAGCATCCCGCGAAGACGCCCGTCGTCGCCACCGCCATCCGGTGGCTTCGTCATCCACCGATCGGTGGATGCGGTCAGCTCCGGCGTCGTCGATCGAACGCCGCGCGCAGGCTCCGCAGCATCAGGAGCAGGCCCGCGAGCCCGATGAGCGAGCCCAGGAACGGGAACAGCGGCACCTCGGGGGTGAGGTTCGGCCCGCCCTCCGAGACGCCGAGCGTGACGGCGCTGATCACGAGGGCGATGCCCACCAGGGTGGTCGTGAGCCGACTGAACAGGCGCTCGACGAACCCCTGCTCCGACGAGCCGTCGAGGGTGCGCAGGCGCACCGAGAACGTGCCGTCCTCGAGCTGGGAGGTGAGGGTCTGCACGCGGCGCGGCATCCGTCGCAGCTGCTCGCTCACGATCGCCGCACTCGTCTGCGCCGACAGCGCGAGGCTCTTCGGCGAGGCCAGCGCGCGGGCGAAGTGCGGGGCGCGTTCGAGCGCGCGCCCGATCATGTCGTAGTCGGGGCGGAGGCGCCGCAGCGTCCCCTCGAGCGACCCGAGCGTTCGGAACACCAGGAGCAACGACGGCGGGAGCGCCAGCCGGTGCCGTCGCATCACGTCGATCAGGGACGCGAAGATGTTGCCGTCGACACGGGAGTTGTGCACGCGGGTGAGGATCACGCCGACGTCGTGCTGCAGCGCGCTCTGGTCGACCGGATCGGTGTCGGAGGGCGTGACGAGCATGAGCACCACATCCGTCGCGGCGACGTCGTCCTCGTTCGCGATGGCGACCAGGAGCGGCAGCAGCAGGCGTCGCAGGCTCTTCTCGAGCACGCCGACCGACCCGAAGTCGATGAGGGTGACCACGCCGTCCTCGCCGAGGATGAGGTTGCCGGGATGCAGATCGGCGTGGAACACCCCGAGCACCGCGATCTGCTCGAACACGGCGTCGAGCACGCCGTCGGCGATCCTGGTCGCCTCCTCCGGGTCGATCGCCGCCGCGTCGATGCGGCTGAACGGGGTGCCGGACGCGCGCTCCTGCACGAGCATCTGCGCGGTCGTGTAGGCGGCGTGGATCTCGGGGATGCGCAGATGCGGCGAGGAGGAGCGCGCCACCGCGCCGCGCAGCATCTCTGTGTTGGCGGCTTCGAGCCGGTAGTCGAGCTCTTCGCGCAGCGCACGCCCGAACTCGGCGGCCAGCCGCACGGCGCCGTAGTCGCGGGCCCACGACGTGTGGCGCTCGGCGTCGGCGGCGAGCCGCTCGACGATGTCGAGGTCCGTGGCGACCTGCGCACGGGCGCTGGGCCGCTGGATCTTGATCACGACGGCGCCTCCGTCCCGCAGCACGGCGGTGTGCACCTGCGCGACGGATGCGGCGGCGAGCGGGGTGGGGTCGACCTCCGCGAACACCTCGTCGAGCGGCCGGTGCAACTGCGCCTCGATCGCCGCGCGCGCCTGCTCCCACGGGATGGGGACGGTCTCCATCTGCAGCGTCGCGAGAGAGGAGGTGAGATCGGGCGGGAGCACGTCGTCGCGGGCCGAGAGCACCTGCCCGATCTTGATGAACGTCACACCGGCGTCGTTCATGGCCGCCACGAGCGCCGCGGGGAGGTCCTCCGCACCGGCCCGATGACGGCCCCGGTAGACGCCCAGACCGTGGCGCGACGCGATGCCGATGATCTGCGCGTAACGCCGCGCGCGGTCACGACGACGGAAGAGCTCGCGCACCACCCGCACCGGGTTCCGCCAGGGCCTGGTCGGCCACAGGAACTCCAGCGAGACGATCGCGATCACATCGAGCGCGAACATCCATCCCAGGGTCACGAGGAGGAAGAGCGCGGCGATGCCGTCGTCGACCGCCAGCCTGTCGCCCTCGATGACGCCCGCCGCCCGCAGCGCCCACAGCGCCAAGGGGGTGCCGCCGATGAACACGACCACACCGGTGATCACCGGCCGAACCCACCCGATGGGAGTCTCGAGCAGCCGCCGCGCGACCCACGTCGCCCCCGCGGCGAAGACCGCCACGATGATCACGTACCAGATGAACTCCGACATCGATCCCCCGCCGTCCCCTGCGACTGCGGGCCCCGCGCCTCGTCAGTCGGTGTGGTCGGAGCCTACCGGGGTCGCCTCGGCGACTTCCTGGTCCTCTTCCGTCGCGACGAGCTGACCGCAGGCTCCGTCGATCTCCTTGCCGCGGGTGTCGCGCAGGGTCGTCGGGATGCCGGCGTCGTTGAGCCGGCGCACGAACTCGTTCTGCACCGAGCGCTCCGACGAGGTCCAGACCGAGCCCGGCGTCGGGTTCAGCGGGATGGGGTTCACGTGCACCCAGCCGCGGCCCCGCGCGTTCAGCTTCTCGGCCAGCAGGTCGGCACGCCAGGCGTGGTCGTTCATGTCCTTGATGAGCGCGTACTCGATCGACACGCGCCGTCCGGTCTTCTCGTAATAGGTGCGGGCGGCATCCAGCGCCTCATCGACCTTCCACCGCGAGTTCACCGGGATGAGCTCGTCGCGCAGGTGGTCGTCGGGGGCGTGGAGCGACAGGGCGAAGGTCACCGGGATGCCCTCGTCCGACAGCTTGAGGATGGCGGGAACGAGTCCGACCGTCGAGACCGTGATGCCGCGCGCGCTCATGCCGAGTCCGTGCTTCTTGTCGACCATGACGCGCACCGCGTGCATGACGCGGGCGTAGTTCGCGAGCGGCTCGCCCATGCCCATGAAGACGATGTTCGTGACACGTTCGTCGGCGTGCTCCGCGGGCCCCAGGCCGCCCTCGCGGATCAGGCGGTTCGCCCGCACGATCTGCTCGACGATCTCGGCCGCCGACATGTTGCGGGTCAGCCCCGCCTGACCGGTGGCGCAGAACGGGCAGTTCATGCCGCATCCGGCCTGCGACGAGACGCAGAGCGTGATGCGGCCGGGGTAGCGCATGAGCACCGACTCGACCAGCGCGCCGTCGTGCAGCTTCCAGAGGAACTTGATCGTGTCGCCGCGATCGGTCTGGAGCCGGCGCACCTCGGTGAGCAGCGGCGGCAGGAGACCCGCGACGAGCTCTTCGCGCCCCGCGGCCGGCAGGTCCGTCATGTGCGCCGGGTCGGAGGTGTAGTGCGTGAAGTAGTGCTTCTCGAGTTGCGCTGCCCGGAACTTGGGGAACCCGAGCTCGACGAGCTTCTCGCCGCGCTGCTCGGCCGTCAGATCGGCGAGGTGCACGGGCGGCTTGCCGCGCTTCGGGCTGGCGAACTGCAGGAGCGGACGACCCGATTCGTCCTTCTTCTGCGACCAGCCCTCGGTCGCCGGGCGCACCTGGCGGGGCTTGGTGGCGCGCACGGGCGAGGTCTCGGTCATGTTCCCAGGGTACGGGAGACCGGCTGGCAGGAGCCCTTACGCGGATGCTTCGGTGGTGACGATCGACGCGCGCTCTCGCCAGGTGCGCGCCGTGACCCTGTCGAGGGCGACCTGGCGCCGGAGCGCATCCGCCTTCTCGTACAGCGAAGGGCCGCCGTAACTCGTGAGCACCTTCACGAGCACGGGCAGCAGCTCGATCATGAAGAAGAGTCCCGCGATCAACCAGTGGGCCCATGCCAGCACCGGTTCCTCGCGCGACAACCGTTCGAGCGCGCTGATCTGACTGAGGATGCCCTGGGCCTCGGCGTTGGATCCCGCCACGGCGGAGGCCCGCTCGTTGTAGGCGGCGGATGCGGCGTCGTACTGCGCCCGCGCGGCCGGCAGCGCATCGCGCGCCTGCTGCTTGTTCTGCTCGGCCGACGTCGCGGCGGCCGTGGTGCCGGCCGCGTTCGCCGCGGTGAGGGCGGCGGTGGCCGTCTGCAGCTGCGCCGCCAGATCGTCGTACGACGCCTGGGCCTGCCCGAGCTGCGCCTCGGCGGCGGCGGAGCTGGCGCCGTCGCCGGTGACCCCGGTGCAGCCCTCGACCGTTCCGGCACCCGCCCCGGTCAGCTCGCACTGGTACAGGGCGCGCGCCCTGTCGATCACGCTCTGCTGCTCGGCCAGCTGCGCCGTCAGCTGGTCGACCGTCTGCTGGGCGGCCAGAGACTCGGCCGATGTCGACGACGTGCCCGCCACGACACCGGTGGCCGCTTGGTTCTCGAGCGCGGCGACGCGGTCGCTGGCGGCATCCAGCGCGAGACGCTCGGGTCCGCTCTCGACGGACTCCTGATCCGACAGCGCCTGCGACACGTTCGTCGAGGTCACCTCGCGGGCGATGTCGTTCTGGAAGATCTGCAGCACGAGCGGCTCCGCGACGACGATGCCGATGAGCGCCGCCATGATGACGCGCGGCACCGCGATGCCCAGCAGCCGAGCGACGTTGCGCGTGGACCGCATGGTCGAGGTCAGGAAGCGGTCGAGGTTGAAGATGATGAGCGCCCAGACCAGGGCGAGCGGAGCCGCGAGCCAGGGCGAGATGCGCACGCCCGTCGTGAGGGCGAAGAGCATCGACAGCGCCGAGACCAGCGCGGTCCCGGCCAGCACGAAGAACATCTGCACGAAGCGGGAGGTCTCCTCCGGCACGTCGTCGAGGACGACGCCCTCGGCGCCGCCGAGGATGGCGAGACGCCGGGCCGGCATGCGTCGGCGCCGGCCGCGCGGGGCGTGGCGGCGGGTCGGCGGGTCGCCTGCGGTGTCGGCGTCGGCGGGCGGGACGGCGGCGTCGCTCGGGACCTCGGTCGTGTCGGCGGCATCGTCCGGGATCACCGCCGTCTCGGTCGCGTCCGCCGCGTCGCCGTCGGGTCGCGGACCCCTGACCTCGTCGAGGTACTGCGCCTCGCTGTCGTCCGGGGTCGGGAGCTCGAAGCGGCCGTCGGCGCCGAAGCGACCCGGGCGATGGGCGGAGAAGGACATCGGGCCACCCTAGGGCGGCGATCCTATGCGCCGGATGCACGGGACCACACCCCGTTCCCGTCCGGGCGCTCTAGTATTCGGTCATGGCCGCTGACCCGACCGCGGGCCGTATCCCGGCGCACAAGGTACTCAACAACAATGTCGTTATCTCACTCGATGAGCAGGGGCGCGAACGCGTCCTCATGGGCCGCGGGCTCGGATTCCAGCTGAAGCCCAACGATCCGATCGACCCCGACAAGGTCGAGAAGACGTTCGTGCTGGATGCCGGCGCCGACGGCGACCGCGAACGGCAGCTGCTCACCGACGTGCCCTACCCGGTGATCGAGGCGGTTACCGGCGCCGTCGACCAGGCGGAGCGCGAGCTCGGCCACCACCTGGGCCGCCGGCTCGCCATCCCGGTCATCGACCACATCCAATACGTCATCGAGCGGCTCGATCAGGGCATCCGCATCCCCGCGACCCACATGCCGGAGCTACGGGTGCTGCACCCGCACGAGTTCACGGCCGCCGAGAACATGGCCCGCAGCATCGGGACGTCGCTGGGCCGCGACCTGCCGCCCGAAGAGGCCGTCTTCCTGACGATGCACCTGCTGAACGCGACGCGCGACGAGCCCAACGGCACGGCCGCACTGCTCTTCCGCCGCGTGCAGCACGTCGCGACCACGGTCGAGACCGGACTCGGCGTCACACTCGACACCGAAAGCCCCGATTACGCGCGATTCGTGCTGCACGTGCAGTTCCTCCTGCAGCGGCTCGTCTCCAAGACCATGCTGCGGTCGGCCGACACCTCGTTCTTCGAGTTCGCCAAGCACAGCTACCCCCGCTCCTATGCGATCGCCGAGCAGGTGAAGGACTACGTGCGCGCCGCGACGGGGTCCGACCTCACCGACGAGGAGCTCCTCTACGTCATCGTCCACGTCGAGCGTCTGGCCTCGCAGGTGGGCGCGAAAGAGACCCCATCCGGATCTGGCGGAGCCGACGAAGAGGTGCTACCGTAACTCGCGCAGGGCCTGAGCGCCCTGCGGACGCGACGGATTGTTACTGCGCACGCAGGCAAAACCTGAACTCACATCGCTGAAAAGCGATGAACGAGTTCAGGTTTTTTTGTTGCCCGGAAACGGTCCGCCCGGCGTCCTCTCCACCCGAGTGCCGCAGTGGAGCGGCAGAAAGCGAGAGTCCGCGATGGACTACTCCAAGACCGCGGCGGGCGTCCTCAAGGGCGTCGGCGGCGAAGAGAACGTCACCTCGCTCGTGCACTGCATGACGCGTCTGCGCTTCGTCCTCAAGGACGAGAGCAAGGCGGATGCCGCCGCGATCAAGGCCGTCCCCGGCGTCGTGACCGTCGCCCAGGCCGGCGGCCAGTACCAGGTCGTCGTCGGCAACGAGGTTCCCGAGGTCTTCGCCGCGATGGGCACGATCTCGAAGTTCGGCGGATCCGGCGAGGCCGCCGCTCCCGCGACGGACGAGCCCAAGGGCAACCTGTTCAACCAGTTCATCAAGATGATCTCGGCGATCTTCACGCCGGTCCTCTGGGCGCTGGCCGGCACGGGCCTCCTCAAGGCCTTCCTCGCCGCCGCCGTGACCTTCGGGTGGATGGACGTCACCACCTCCACCTACGTCGTGCTGAACGCGCTCTCCGACGCCTTCATCAACTTCCTGCCGCTGGCGCTCGCCATCTCGGCCGCGCGCTACTTCAAGGCCGCCGAGTACACCTCGCTCGCGATCGCAGGGGCCCTGCTCTACCCGTCGATCACCGCCCTCGTCGGCGCCCCCGACCTGACGTTCTTCGGCATCCCCTTCACGATGGTCAGCTACGTCTCGAGCGTCATCCCGATCATCATCATCGTGTGGCTGCAGAGCCACGCCGAGAAGTTCCTCTACGCGAAGCTCCCCAGCGCCGTGCGCCGGTTCGTGACCCCGATGATCATCGTGCTCATCGCCGTCCCGCTCGTCTTCGTCGTCATCGGCCCGCTCTCGAGCGTGCTCAGCGGCTGGATCTCCGCCGGCATCGGCTGGCTGTTCACCAACCTCCCCTGGCTCGGCGGCGCCGTCATGGGCGGCCTGTGGCAGGTCTTCGTCATCTTCGGTCTGCACTGGGGCCTCGTGCCGCTGTTCCAGTTCGAGTTCCAGGAGACCGGCCAGATCCTGCTGGTCGCCCCCGTCTTCATGGCCGTTCTCGCACAGGCCGCCGCGGTCGCCGGCGTCTGGGTGCGCACCCGCAACAAGAACCTCCGTTCGCTCGCCGCTCCCGCCACCCTGTCGGGCTTCCTCGCCGGTGTGACCGAGCCCGCCATCTACGGCATCAACCTGCCCCTCAAGCGCCCGTTCGCCTTCGGCATCGTCGGCGGTGTCGTGGGTGGCGCGATCGTCTCGCTCGGCGGCGTGTTCTCGACGAGCTTCGTCGTCCCCTCCGGCCTGGCGCTTCCCGCCCTGCTCGGCAACGGCAACATGGTCATGCTCGGCATCGGCCTTCTCGCCGCGATCGTCATCCCGTTCGCGCTGACCGTCATCGTCGGATTCAAGGACCCGGTCGAGGGCGAGACGCAGGCCGCCGAGAGCAACGACGTCGAGGTGCTGAGCCCGCTCGACGGCACGGTCGTGCCGCTGTCGGAGGTGTCCGACGCCGCGTTCGCGGACGGCAGCCTCGGCCAGGGTGTGGCCATTCGGCCCACCAGCGGCGCGCTGTACGCGCCGTTCGACGCCACGGTCGTCGCCGCGTTCCCGACCGGTCACGCGATCGGTCTGCGTCACGCCGACGGTGCCGAGGTGCTCATCCACGTCGGCATCGACACGGTCAAGCTGGCCGGCGAGCACTTCCGCCTCAAGGTCTCGAGCGGTCAGCAGGTCAAGGCCGGCGACCTTCTGCTCGAGTTCGACGGCGACGCCATCGCCGCCGCCGGGTACGACCTGATCACCCCCGTGATCGTCACCAACCCCGACCTGTACCCGGCCGTGGGCTCGCCCGCCGTCGGCCCGATCGCGCACGGTGACGCCCTGTTCTTCGCCGTCGCGGTCGAGCAGGTCCTCGCCGCGAAGTGATCCCCCGGGTGGGGATGCGGACACCCGCATCCCCACCCGTTCATCTGCATCCCACGAAGAGACAGAGAAGAGCTATGAGCACCACCACCTCCTTCCCCGACGGCTTCCTCTGGGGCGGCGCGACCGCCGCCAACCAGATCGAGGGCGGGTACGACCAGGGCGGCAAGGGCCTGTCGATCCAGGACGTCATGCCCAAGGGCATCATGACGCCCCCGGTCGAGGGCCCCACCCCGGACAACCTGAAGCTCGAGGCCATCGACTTCTACCACCGGTACGCGGAGGACATCGCGCTGTTCGCGAAGATGGGCTTCGGCGTCTACCGCCTGTCGATCGCCTGGAGCCGGATCTTCCCGAACGGCGACGACGAGGAGCCCAACGAGGAGGGTCTCGCCTTCTACGACCGCGTCTTCGACGAGCTCGAGAAGCACGGCATCGAGCCGCTCGTGACGATCTCGCACTACGAGACGCCGCTCAACCTGGCGCGCACCTACGACGGGTGGGTCAGCCGCGACCTCATCGGCTTCTACGAGCGCTACGTGCGCGTGCTCTTCACCCGCTACGGCGCCCGCGTGAAGTACTGGCTGACCTTCAACGAGATCAACTCCGTGCTGCACGCGCCGTTCATGAGCGGCGGCATCCAGACGCCTAAGGAACAGCTCTCGACGAAGGACCTGTACCAGGCCATCCACCACGAGCTGGTCGCGAGCGCCTCGGCGACGAAGATCGCCCGCGAGCTGGCACCGAACGCCCTCATCGGCTGCATGGTGCTCGCGATGCCGACCTACCCGTTCACCCCGAACCCGCAGGACGTGCTGAAGGCCCAGCACACGGACCAGTCGAACCTCATGTTCGGCGACATCCACGTGCGCGGCGAGTACCCGGGCTACGCGCTGCGTCTGCTGCGCGAGGCCGGCGTCGAGCTCGACATCACCGACGAAGACCGCGAGACGCTGAAGAACACGGTCGACTTCGTGTCGTTCAGCTACTACTCGAGCGTCGCCGAGTCGGCCGACCCCGAGGTCATCCACAACGGCAAGGGCAACCTGTTCGGCGGCGTGCAGAACCCGACGCTGCCCGAGAGCCAGTGGGGCTGGGCGATCGACCCGGTCGGGCTGCGCGTCGTGCTCAACCAGTTCTGGGACCGCTGGCAGAAGCCGCTGTTCATCGTCGAGAACGGTCTGGGCGCGCGCGACGAGCTCGTCGAGGTCGACGGCCGCAAGACCGTCATCGACGACTACCGCATCGCGTACCTCAACGACCACCTCGTGCAGGTCGGCGAGGCGCTCGAGGACGGCGTGGACCTGCTCGGCTACACGACGTGGGGCTGCATCGACATCGTGAGCGCATCGACCGCGCAGCTGAGCAAGCGGTACGGGTTCATCTACGTCGACCGCAACGACGACGGCTCCGGCACCCTCGAGCGTTACGAGAAGAAGTCCTTCGACTGGTACGCCGAGGTCATCCGCACCAACGGCGCCAGCCTCACCCGCTGACGCCCCCTCCGATGCGGTCGGCCCTCACCGGGTCGGCCGCATCGGCGTTCGCACGGCGGTCGCCGATCCCGCCGTTCACCCCCGGTTCGTCGCCGCGCGGCCGGACGACGCAGAATGGATCATCGTGACCCCTCCCCGCATCGCCTTCCTCGACGTCGACGGAACCATCCTCGACCACGGCCGCACCATCGCCCCCTCCACGATCGACGCGATCCGCACGGCTCGCGCGGGCGGCACCCCCGTCTACCTCAGCACGGGGCGCTCCGCGGGAGACATCCATCCGGACGTGCAGGCCATCGGTTTCGACGGCGCGATCACGAACGGCGGCGCCTACGCGGTCGTCGGCGACGAGATCCTCGTGGCCGACCCCATGCCGGAGGATGCGGTCACCCGCCTCGAGGCGTTCTTCGATGCCCACGGCATCCATTACTTCCTGCAGACGGATGAGGCGGTCTACGCCTCGATCGAGGTGCAGACGCTCGTCGCGCAGATGATGCAGCGCTGGCTGGCCGCGCACAGCGGTGACGAGGCGCAGTCGGCGCCGCAGGGCGCCCCGCGGTTCCGCGACCTGGCCCGGATCGACCGCGCCCGCGTGGCGAAGGCCGTGTTCGTGAGCGAGACGGGCGACGCCGTCGCGCGCGCGCAGGCAGAGCTCGGCGACGCGTTCCACGTGGTGCCCGGCAGCATGCCGCTTCCCGGCGGCTCGAACGGCGAGATCGGGATGCGGGGCGTCACCAAGGGCTCCGCCATCCAGTCCGTGCTCGATCACCTGGGCATCGACCGCGCCGACGCGATCGGCATCGGCGACAGCTGGAACGACGTCGAGATGTTCGAGGTCTGCGGGGTGGGCGTCGCGATGGGCAACGCCGACGACGCTTTGAAGGCCCTGGCCGACGAGGTGACGACGTCCGTGCTCGACGACGGCGTGGCCAACGCCTTCCGCCGCCACGGCCTGATCTGAGTCAACCCCGCGGTCCCGGCACACCCCCGGCGTTAGCGTGACGCCATGAGCGACATCCGCATCCGCCCGATCGAGCCCGACGACGCCGGCGAGACGCTGACCCTCCAGCGCGCCGCTTTCGTGCAGGAGGCGCAGATCTACGGCGGCACCGACATGCCCGCGCTCACGCAGACGCTCGAGCAGGTCGCCGCGGAGCTGTCTGACAATCTGGGGAGCGTGGCGCTGCTCGGCACGCGGATGGTGGGGGTCGTCCGCGCGCGTCGCGACGACGATCTGCTGCTGATCGGACGCCTCGCGATCGCGCCCGATGTGCAGGGGGCGGGCATCGGTTCGGCACTGCTCGCCGCGGCCGAGGAACGCGGCCGCGATGCCGGCTGCACGCACGCCGAGCTGTTCACCGGCTCGATGAGCGAAGCGAACCTCCGCCTCTACCGCCGCGAGGGCTACGTCGAGTCGGAGCGCGTGCCCTCCGGCGAGGGTGTCGCCGAGATCTACCTGCGCAAGCAGCTCGGCTGAGGCCGTCCCTCCGGGCGGGCCTCAGTCCAGGAACACGTCGGGGAAGAGCGCCTCGTCGGGCGTCCCCGGCACGGCGGCGTATCCCGAGAAGTCGGTGATGCCGGCGGCCTCGAGCACGTCCTCCACGATGAGCGTCTCGCCGGAGCGCTCGCGCGCGGGCCGGACGAGCACCTCGTAGGCGGCGTCGGCGTAGATCTCGGGCGTACGGCTGGCGCGCATCATCCGCTCGCCGCCCAGCGAGTACTGCACCGCGGCGGTGGCGATGGTCGTGCGCGGCCACAGGGTGTTGGCGGCGATCCCGGCATCGGCGAACTCCGCCGCGATCCCCAGCGTCGCCATCGTCATGCCGTACTTGGCGAGCGTGTACCCGGTGTGGGCGCCCAGCCACTTCGGCGACAGGTTCAGCGGCGGCGACAGCGACAGGATGTGCGGATTCTCCGCATCCTTGAGGATCGGCACGGCCGTGCGCGACAGCAGGAACGTGCCGCGCACGTTGACGTCCTGCATGAGGTCGTACTTCTTGGCCGGCAGGTCGAGCGAGCCGGTCAGATCGATGGCGGACGCGTTGTTGATGACGATGTCGATGCCCCCGAACTCGCCCTGCGTCGTGAGCACGGCCTGGGTGATGTCGGCGTCGTCGCGCACGTCGCCGACGATCGGCAGGGCGCGCCCCCCTGCGGCCTCGATCGCTGCGGCCGCGGTGTGCACGGTCCCCTCGAGTTTCGGATGCGGGGTGTCGGTCTTGGCGAGCAGCGCGATGTTCGCGCCGTCCCGCGCCGCGCGCAGCGCGATGGCCAGCCCGATGCCGCGGCTGCCGCCGGACATCAGGATCGTCTTGCCGGCGAGGCTCGCGCGGTCGGTGTTCTCAGTCATGGGTGTCCGTTCGTCTCGGTCAGCGGCGGCGGGCGGATGCGGCGGCGAACGCCGCGACGCGGGCGCGCGACTCCGCGGTGTCGAAGGCGGCGCCGATCGTCCGCGCCTCGTCGTCCAGGTTCTCGGTGAAGGGGCGCAGCGGTCCGCTCCGGATGAGGCGTTTGGCCTGCCCGAAGGCGGCGGTCGCCCCGTCGGCCCAGAACTGCGCAATCTCGGCGACGCGCGCCGCCGGGTCGTCGACGACCTCTGCCACGAGCCCCCAGTCGAGGGCTTCGTCGGCGGTCAGCGCGCGATCCTGCAGGAGCAGCTGCAGGGCGCGGCGCTGGCCGATGGCGGCCGGCAGAAGCGTGGAGACCCCGAGGTCGGGAGTGAGGCCGATGTTGGCGTAGCGGCTCACGAAACTCGCGCGCGGAGCGGCGACGACGTAGTCCGCGCACAGCAGCAGCCCGAGCCCGCCACCCGCCACGGCGCCCTGCACGGCCGCGACGATCGGCTTGCCCGAGCCGACGAGCGTCCGGATGCCCTCGTGGATGACGTGGGCCGCGCTCGTGACGGCGGCACCGTCGGCACCCGAGGTCGACATGGCGATGACATCGCCGCCGGCGCAGAACGCGGAGCCCGCCGCATCCAGGATCACCGCGCCGACGCTCGGATCGTCGACGACCTGGCGGGTGGCCTCCCGCCACCGCTCCCCCATCGCGAAGTCCATCGCATTGAGGCGCTCGGGGCGGTTCAAGGTCAGACGGGCGATCGGCCCGTCGATGCGCACCAGGATCGCGTCGGCGCTCATCGCGGTGCCATCCGGATCGCGCCGTCGAGTCTGATCGTCTCGCCGTTGAGGTAGCCGTTGCGCACGATCTCGGCCACCAGCGAGGCGTACTCGTCGGGTCGGCCGAGGCGGGGCGGGTAGGGCACCTGGGCGCCGAGCGAATCCTGCGCCGGCTGCGGGAGTCCGGCGAGCATCGGCGTCTCCATGATCCCCGGGGCGATCGTGACGACGCGGATGCCGTGCCGGGCCAGTTCTCGGGCGATCGGCAGCGTCATCGCGTGCACCCCGCCCTTCGACGCCGCGTAGGCCGGCTGGCCGATCTGACCGTCGAACGCGGCGACCGATGCCGTGTTGACGATGACGCCGCGGTCGCCGCCCTCGGTGGGCTCGGACCGTGCGATCACCGCGGACGCCTGCGCGATGACGTTGTAGGTGCCGATGAGGTTGATGCGCACGAGCCGCTCGAAGTCACCGAGCGGAGACGGCGCACCGTCGCGGTCGAGCACCTTGGCGGGCGGCGCGATGCCGGCGCAGTTGACGACGACGCGCAACGGGGCCTCGGCGGATGCGGCTGCCACCGCCTCGGCGATCTGCTCCGGGCTCGTCACGTCGGCGGCCGCGAAGAGTCCGCCGATCTCGGCGGCCCGTTCCTCGCCCGACGACGAGGGCAGATCGACGATCGTGACGCGTGCCCCCTCACCGGCGAGCCGGCGGGCCGTGGCCCAGCCGAGGCCGCTCGCGCCTCCCGTGACCAATGCCGACGCACCTGCGACATCCATACGTTCTCCTTCGAAGGACGGTATCGAGTTCCACCCTACGCGCGACCCGATGCCACCGTCACGCCGCGGCCCGATACCCGCCCGGACGCGATGCGCACGTGCCCCATCTGCCGAGCGCACATCCTGTCGCCCAACGCACATCCGGGAAGATATGCGCTCGACGACCGGATGTGCGCTCGGCAGGGGTGGGGCGTGCGGGGGGGTGGGCCGGGGCCGTCAGCGCACGCGTCAGCGCGGCCGTCAGCGCGGGCCGATACCCGCGCGGACGCGCTGGACGCGTGCGCGATCTGCCGAGCGCACATCCTGTCGCCCAACGCACATCCGGGACGGTATGCGCTCGATGACGGGATGTGCGCTCGGCGGGGGTGGGAGGGCGGAGCGAGCGGGGCGGGAGGCGGGCGCGGGCGGGGGCGCGGGCGCGGGCGGAGCGGGGGTCAGCGGGGGCCGAGGATGAGGTTCCATGCGCCGGTCAGCACGGCGACGGTGACACCGGCCGTCGAGATGGCGGCGCCGGCGGCGGCGACGAGCCACTCGCGCCCGCCGAACCGCGACGGGCGCGCCCAGGTGCGCACGCCCTGGCCCCCGAATCCCCGTGCCTCCATCGCCGTGGCGAGTGTCGCGCCGCGGCGGATCGACAGCACGAGCAGCGCGAAGGCCATCCCCACGAATCGACGGATGCGGCCGCGATCGGCCACGCCCCGCGCACGCCGTGCGAGCTCGAGCGCGCGCCAGTCGTCGAGGAAGAGCCCCACCATCCGCAGCCCCGCGAGCGCCCCCATGACGAACCGCGACGGCAGCCGCAGGGTTTGCCCGAGGCCGTCGGCGAGATCGGTGGGATCGACGGTGATGAACATGATGACCGACGGCAGCGCGATGGCCAGCACGCGGAAGAAGGTAGCCGCGGCGAGCGCGAGCGACCCCTCGCTCACCCGGACGACGAACCAGTCGAGGTACACCTCGCCGCCGACCTGCCCGTAGAGGGCGATCGTCAGCGCCGTCAGCGGCGCCGCCAGCCAGACGGGCCAGGTGCGCACCCAGAACTCCCGCCAGCCGACGCCGAGGAACGGGATCAGCAGCAGCTCGAGGACGAGCGCGGTGAGAGCGGAGACCACATCCAGCGTGAGGACGAGCGGGATCGCGATGAGGGCGGCGGCACCGAGTTTGGCGACGGGGTTGACCCGCGCGAACCAGCCGTCTCGTCCGCGCGCGTCGAGCAGGCTCATGCGGCTCCCGGCAGCGCGAACGTGCGGGCGTGGAGCGCGCGCACCACGTCGAGGTCGTGCGTGATGGCGACCAGCGCAGCGCCGTCGTCGCGCAGGCCCGCGAGCATCGCCACCAGCTCCGCCCACGTGCGGGCGTCCTGGCCGAACGTCGGTTCGTCGAGCACGAGCACACGCGGCCGGGTCACGAGGGCGGCGGCCACCGTGAGACGCCGCTTCTCGCCGCCCGACAGCGTGTAGGGGTTCGCCTGCGCGAGGCGGCCCAGCCGCAGGCGCTCCAGCAGCTCGTCGACGCGGGACGACGTCTCGGCATCCGACAGGCCCAGCGCACGCGGCCCGACCTCGAGTTCGCCGCGGACGGTGCTCGAGAGCAACTGGTGCTCGGGTTCTTGGAACACCATGCCGATGCGCGTCAGCAGCTCGCGGGAACGCCAGTCGATCGGCAGTGCCCCCGCACCGTCGGCGAGCAGGTCGTGCGCGCGCACGCGGCCCGAAACGGGCGGGAGGAGTCCCGCAAGCGTGAGCCCGAGGGTGGATTTGCCGGCGCCATTGGGGCCCACGATCGCGGTGGCCGTGCCCGCCGCGATCTCGAGCGCGAGGCCGGTGGCCACCGCGGTGCCGCGCACCCGCCCGACGGCGAGCTCTTCGGCGGCGAGCAGCGCCGAACCGGGACCGACGCCGGGAGGCGAGGGATGCGGCGGCGGATATCCCGGCACCCAGGCGCCGCCCGCGGCGAGCTCCTCACCCCGCGCGGCGAAGACGGCCTCGGGCGGGCCATCGGCCACGACGCCGTCCTCCCCCAGAACGATCACGCGGGTGACGACATCGAGCCACACCTCGATGCGGTGCTCGACCACGACGAACGTCGCGCCGGTGTCGTCGAGGACACGGCGTACCGCATCCCGCACCTCCACGACGCCCTCGGGATCGAGGTTCGCGGTGGGCTCGTCGAGCAGCAGCAGCCCGGGGCGCATTGCCATGACCCCGGCGAGCGCCAGCCGCTGCTTCTGCCCGCCCGACAGCGCCTTGGTGGGGCGGTCGAGCGGGACACGCAGGTCGACCGCGGCGAGCGCCGCCCGCACGCGGTCCCAGATCTCCGCCCGGGGGACGCCGAGGTTCTCGCAGCCGAAGGCGACGTCGTCGCCCACGCGGGCGAGGATCACCTGCGCGTCCGGGTCCTGCAGGACCAGCCCCACCCGGCCGCGCATCGAGGCCGCCTCGGCACCGTCGATGCGCAGCCGGCCGCGGGATTCTCCGTCGTCGTCACCGCCCAGCACGCCCGCCATGGCGTGCAGCAGCGTCGACTTACCGGCCCCGGAGGCCCCGAGAAGCAGCACGCGCTCGCCCGGTTCGATGCGGAAGGTGGCCTCGGGGACCGCCCAGGCGTGCCGGGAGGCGTGACGCCACCCCCATCCCTCGGCCTCGATCGAGACGGGTTGCGTGCTGCTCACCGGGTCAGACGCGCCCGCGGGCCTGGCGTCCGATCGCGAAGCGGTCCAGCGCCCCTGTCGCGGCGATCCCCCGGGCGAGGAACCACGAGAGGATGCCGGCGATCACCGCGCCGGAGACGACCGTGCTCAGCAGGTAGATCGTCGTGAAGAGCGCATCGGCCCCGGCGAACCACAGCACGAGGTTGTTGATGCCGCCGGCCAGCGCCGCGCCCGCGCCCGCGAGCGCCGCCACCGGCAGGGTGAAGCGCTTGTAGAGGAAGATCAGCAGCACGATCTCGGCGCCCAGCCCCTGCACGAAACCGGCCTCGAGCGTGAGGAAACCGCCCCACTGGTTGCCGACGAGGGCCGACACGACCGCCGCGAGCGTCTCGGTGTAGATCGCAGCGCCGGGCTTGCGGATGATGAGCGCGCCGAGGACGCCGGCGAAGAGCCACGGTCCGTCAAGGAGCCCCTGGAGCCCGGGCAGCAGCGGGTCGAGCAGGGCCTTCGGGCCCAGGTAGCCGATGTTCCACAGCAGGAAGATCAGACCGCTGGCGACGCCGATGACGCTGGCGACGACGATGTCGACGACCCGCCACCGCAGGCGACCGATCGGCGACGACGTGCCCTGAGGGGCGGACGTGGATGTGGACGTAGACGTGTGCATCGAGTGCTCCTTCCTGCGCCGGCATGATCCGGATCAGGTTCGACGGTCGAAGCGTGGATTCGCTTCCTCTCAGCCCGGCTCACCGGACTCCCGTGGTTGACGTGCCGAGTATAGTCCGACACTCGCGCTACCGTAGGCGGGTGACTGTGCAGGGGACACCGCCGCCGACGAGGCGTTCGCTGCGTGCGCGCACCCCGGGAGAAACCGCCTCCGACCGGCCCCTCGGCACGGGCACGGGCCTCGCCGACACGGGAGCGACCGACGCGGTGCTGCCCTCGGGCGACCTGCAGATCGACCTCGACCTGCCCGCGCGCGACTCCGACTCCGTGCCCGCGCGCGTCGCCGCGGCCGGCATCGACCCGGATAGCGCTGCCCCGGCGAGCGCGGCGGCTGCGCCGGCCGCATCCGTCGCGGTCCTGCTCCCTCCCGAAGCTCCGGCGCTGGCCTGGGTGGATGAGGCGGTCGTCGCCCGCGGCACGCGTCCGCCCCTGCAGCTGGAAGCCGCCGGGGCGCCGTCGTTCGTGCCGGTCGCCCCCGATCTGCTGGCCCGCGCACCCCGCCGAACGCCGTGGCGTCCGGGCGTGCTGGTGCCGATCGCCCTGATCCTCACGGTCATCGCCGCGTACTGCGGGACGACGCTGCTGTGGCCGCTCCACGCCGTCGCCCCCCAGGTGTCGGCGCTGGCCGTGCAGCCGGTCGCCGCCGCCCCCGCGACCGGCGCGTGGCCCGCCGCGGGCAGCGCCGCCGTGTCGGTCGACGGCATCTCGACGCCCATCGCCTCGGCGGCCGATCCGCTCTCGATCGCCAGCATCACGAAGGTCGTCACCGCGCTCGTCATCCTCGACGAGATGCCGCTGGCCGTCGGCGAGCAGGGACGCGAGTTCCGCTTCACCTCCGCCGACCGCAGCGCCTACTGGCGCTATCGCGACGCCGGGGAGTCCGCTCTGGACGTGCCCGTGGGCGGATCGCTCACGCAGCTGCAGATGCTGCAGGGGCTGCTCATCGGCTCGGCCAACAACTACGCCGACCGCCTGGCGAGCACCATCTGGCCGACGGACGCCGTGTTCGCCCGCGCCGCGAACGACTGGCTCGAGCTGCACGGCGTGCCCGGCATCACGATCGCCGATCCGAGCGGGATCGACGCGGGCAACGCGGCGACGCCCGAGGCGCTACTGACCCTCGCGCAGCGGGCGCTGGCCGACCCCGTCATCGCCGAGATCGTGCGCACGCCCGCCGTCGAGCTGCCCGGCGCGGGCCTGGTCGAGAACAGCAACCCGCTGCTCGCCGACCCCGGGGTCGTCGGCATCAAGACCGGGACGCTGGACGCCTACAACCTGCTCGCCGCCAAGGACGTCACGGTCGGCGACACGACCGTGCGCGTCTACGCCGCAGCCCTCGGCCAGCCCGATCGCGACACCCGGGATGCGGCCACGCGCGCCCTCTTCCAGCAGGTCGAGCAGGAGCTGCAGCCGACCGTCGCCGTGCCCCAGGGCACCGTCGCCGGCACGGTCGACACCGCCTGGGGCGAGCCCGTGCAGATCCTCACCGGCTCCGACGCCGCCGTGATCCTGTGGAACGCGGCATCCGCATCCGTCTCATCCACCTTCTCGCTGGGGGACGCCGATCAGGCGGGGTCGACGGTCGGAAGCCTCGTCGCCACCGGCCCGAAGGGCGAGGCCACGGTCGATCTGGTGCTGGGCTCCGACGTCGAGGGCCCGAGCCCGTTCTGGCGCCTCACGCATCCCCTGCAGCTCTTCGGCCTCGCCTGAGCGGGACCCTGCCCGGGCTCAGGCGCGGAAGTCGGGCGAGCCGAGCACCCGTTCGACGGTGATCTCGAGCACCACACGCTCGGGGTTGGGTCGGGGCGCCCGGTACCGCGCCGCATACAGCTCGACGGCCAGCGCGACCTCGTCGGCATCCTCGAGGATGCGGGCCGGCCCCTCGAAGCTGATCCACCGCCCGCCGTCGACCGTGTTGACGCTGGCGCGTCCGGTGCGCTGGACGTTGAGGAACTTCTGCGAGCCGCGCGAGCCGATCACCCGCACGATGCCGTCGCGGTAGGTGATGCCGACCGGGACCGAGTGGATGCGGTCGCCCCGGCCCAGCGTCGACAGGGTCGCCAGGTGGTACTCGGACAGGAACGCGCGCGCGGCATCGGTGATCACCGTCCCACCCTGCCACGCCCGCCCACCCGCGCGTGAGCGAGTGCGCACGCCCGTGCGCCCGGAGCCTCACGAGCGGAGGGGATCCGGCGAGCGGAGGACGGATGCGGGGGCACGGGTCCTCCGCTCGCCGTATCTCCTCCCCTCGCGCGCGAAGCCGGCGCCGCGAAACGCGCGCGTCAGAAGGGCCAGATGAGCGGCACATACAGCACCGCCGCCGCGAGGAAGAGGATCGCGAGCGGCAGCCCGAGCCGCCAGTAGTCGCCGAAGCGGTAACCGCCGGGCGCCATGACCATCAGGTTCGCGGGCGTCGCCACGGGCGTCAGGAACGCCGCCGCGCCCGCCACGGCGAGCCCCATGAGGAACGGGAGCGGGCTGACGTCGAGATTGGCGGCGAGCGCCGTCGCGACCGGCGCGACGATCAGCACGGTGGCGACGTTGGAGATGAACTGGCCGAGCAGCACCGTGACCGTGCAGACGGCGAGCAGCGCCAGGTGCGGATCGGCCGATCCGACCACGCTGAGCACGCCGTCGGCGACGACCTCGGCTGCACCGGTCTGCAGGAACGCGGCCGAGAGCGGGATCATGCCGGCGATCAGCACGAGCGTCGTCCACGAGATGTCGCGATAGAGATCGGGCAGGGTCACCACCCGGGTGAGCACGAGCGCCCCCGCGGCGAGGAGCCCCGCGACGGCCGGCGGCAGGAGCCCCGTCGCCAGCAGCAGGATCATGATCGCGGTGATGACCAACGTGCGCCGCGCACCGCGACGCGTGCCCGTCGCGACGGTGCGGATCGCCCCCGTGCGCACCGACTCCGGGACGAGCGAGAGCGTGTCGGTCTCTCGCCGCGAGTACTCCTGCGGTGCCGCCAGATCGGGGCGCCCTGGCAGAAGCCGTCCCCCGAGCACCGCGACGACGGCGACCGTCACGACCAGCAGCGGCAGGCCGACCAGCGCGAACTCGGCGAATCCGAACCCGCGTCCCGTCTCGGCCTCGGCCAGCTCCGAGATCACCACGTTCACCGGGGTTCCGGTGAGGGTCAGCAACGACGCCGCCGATGCGATGAACGCGAGCGGGATCATGGTCTGGGATGCGGGGAGGCGGGCGCGCCCCGCGATGACCGCCACGACGGGGACAAGCGCCGCGACGGCGCCGTTGATGCTGAGGAACGCCGTCATCACCGCGGCGATGAGGCCGACCGCGACGAGCACCGGCACCCGCCGGTGGCCCGCCCGCTCGAGGACGAGGCCGCCCAACCAGCGGGTGATGCCGCTGCGTTCGAGCGCGCTCGCCACCACGAAGAGGCTGGCGATGAACAGGACCGTCGGGTCGCCGAAGCCGGCGAGCGCCGCGGGGAGCGACAGGACGCCCGTCGCCCACAGCGCGAGCGCCACACCGATCGCCACGACTTCCAGCGGGATGCGGCCGGACAGGAATCCCAGGACTGCGAGCGCCAGCACGACGAACGTGGCGACGATCGGATCCATGCGACCACGCTACCCGCGTGCGGAATCCGGCCCGGGGCTGAGCCGCCGTTTCAGTTCGCGCCGCGACGCCAGGCCCAGTCGCGACAGGATGTTCGCGACGTGGAAGTCGATGGTCTTCTTCGACAGGTAGAGGATCTGCCCGACCTCCGCGCTCGTGTACCCCTCGGCCACGAGCTCGGCCACGCGGCGCTGCTGCGTCGTCAGGGCCGCCAGGGTGTCGCCGGTGGCGCGAGCGAGCGCGGCGGCGGTGTCGTGGATGATGCGCGTGCACAGGCGCACGAATCCATCGGCCCTGATCTCGGCGAGCTCGGCGCGCGCGGCCTCGTACGACTGGATCCCCTCGGTGGCGTCGCCGTAGTGCGAGACGATCGTGCCGACCACGATGCGCGCCCAGGTGCGCCCGAGCGGGTCGTCCTTCTCACTGACCAGCCGCGACGTCGTCCGGGCGGCCTCGAGGGCGCGCGCGCCGTCACGATCCAGCTGGGCGAGCAGCGCGCGATGCGCCCAGTAGTAGGGATGCTCGGTCGCACCGGGCAGGCGCTCCCACTCCTCGACGAGCGCGCGGTACCGATCGAGCTGGCCGGCGTTGCGCAGCGCCATGCCCTGCAGCGCGCGCATCTCGTGTTCCGTGTAGGGAAGCCGGTATCCCGGCTCGCGCGCCGCGTCGAGCAGTCGCAGCATCGCGGACCAGTCGTTTCCCGCGATCACCAGCGTGAGCCGTGCGTGCAGCAGCAGCGGGGCCGCGACCATGGTCGGCGACACCTCCAGGGCCAGCTCGGCGTCGTGCAGCAGCTGCGCCGCGAGCGCGAAGTCGCCCGTCGTCGCCGGCGCCAGGACGGCGACGGATGCGGTGACCGACCGCATCCACGGATCGTCGTCGTCGGACGCGCGCGCGGCGAGCCGCTCGGCACTGCGCCGCGCCTCTGCCCAGTGCCCCTGGCGGTACTTGACGAACACGAGCAGCGCCAGGGCGCTCGCCTGCGGCAGCGGGGCGCCGTCCAGCAGCGGCACCGCCCGTGACACGCTGACCGCGGCCGCACCGAAATCCCCGCGTCCGGCGTGCACCTGCGCGATGGCCACGAGAGCCGCCGCGTGGTGGCCGCGCAGCAGATTGCGTGCGCGCGGAACGGCGAGCGCCGCGCCGAGCTCGCGGAACGCCGCATCGCCGGCGTAGGTGTTCCACTCCACGAGCACCGCCAACGCCATGGTGGAGAACCAGAGCGGCTCGACCGAGTCGGCGTCGCGGCCGGCCGCCCGCATCCGCTCGATGGCCTCGCGCGCGGCCCCGACGAACCACCCGCACTCGCTCCAGCGCGCCCGATCGAGCAGGATCATCCCGACCCCCACGGCGACGGATGCGGCCAGCCGGGGCTCGGCGTCGACGAGAGCGACGATCGCGGCCTGGGCCGGCAGGGCCCCGCGGTCTCCGCGCGCGGCACGCACGGTCAGGAACGCCAGCGCCGCATCCTTCACGGCGCTGTCCGGCAACGACTCGATGGCGTCGGCGAAGGGGGCGAGGAACGACACCTCGAGCGTGCGGGCGTCCGTCTCCACCGCGGCGGCGAGCAGGCCCGCATCGGCGCCGGCCACGGCCGCCGCGACGAGCTCGGAGGCGACCGCCGGCCAGTCCTCGCGGACCCAGGCGGCACGCGCCGCCGGCGTCAGCCCCGCCGTCGGTACTCGGCGCCAGTCGTCGTAGAACGGCACATCTCCCCGCACTCCGGGGCACCGTCGACGAGCGGAAGCGGAGGCACCCCCGGCCCGCGACCACGCCTACATCCTGCACGTGATCGCGCCGGGGTCCCAACCGATTACCAGTCCTTCGACACGGCCCCTGGTATCGACTACCAGTTCCGGCCGAGAACCGGCGACGCGAGGCATGCGCGTCGATAGCGTCGGGCGCACTCGCCGCGTCAGGTATGGCCGGCTCACCCACAACCACAGGAGTCCTCTCGCCATGCCCGCTTCGCAGACCCCTTCCCCGACCACCCGCCGCCGCGACCGCCTCGTGCTGGCCGGCGCCGCGATCGTCGCCACCGGCGCGCTCACCTTCGGCGGGATCGCGCTGACCAACGCCTGGTTCACCTCGCAGGCCACCGTGACGGGCCAGTCCGTCGCCACGGCCACCGTCGAGATCTCCGCCGGCCTCGCGGTCGACACCCCGCCCATCGCCGTCACCGACCTCCTGCCGGGCGACGAGGCCGTCACGACGATCGCCGTGTCGAACACCGGCACCGAGGACATCTACTACGCCGTCGGCCCCTTCGTCGCCACCGGTTCGACCGACCTGCGCGAGCAGCTGCAGGTCACGGTCGTCGTGAACGGCGACCCCGCCACCACCACCACGCACTCGCTGTGGGAGTGGGAGTTCGGCCAGTACGAGGGCATCGCGCTCGCGGCCGGAGCCACGACGGAGGTGTCGGTGATCGTGTCGTTGCCGACGACCGCGGGCAACGAACTGCAGGACACGGAGGCGGGCTTCTCGATCGGCTTCGACGCCATCCAGGCCCGCAACTTCACCGGCACGACGACGCCCACCTGGGTCAGCGCCGAGTGAGCTCCCCGGGGGATGCGGGCTACCGCATCCCCCACCCGCATCGAAAGGCGGCGGACATGGTCCCCGACTCCTGCGTGGCGATGATCGACACGCTCCCCGCGACCGGCGCCGACGGCGGCCTGATCTGGATCATCGCCGCCATCGGCGCCGGAGGCCTCGCGTTCGGACTGCTCATGCTGCGGGCAGCACGCACCCGTCGCGGCGCCCCCGCGGCCCTCGCGGTGCTAGCCGCTCTCGGCGTCGCGGCAGCCGTCCTCGTGCCGGCCACGCCCGCGGCCGCCGCCGGCTCGGTCGACTACGGCGCCGGATGCACGCTGATGCGCATCGACGACGTGGCCGTGCCGCCCGCATCGGCGGCCACCCTGGTGCCGGGGTCCGAGGTCGCAGTGCTGACGGCGACCGTGCGCAACCCCACCCCTGCGGCCATCCGCATCCACCTCTCTCCCGAGCTCCTCTCCGGGGCGCGCCCCGGCATCACGGTCACCGGGTTCGCGGGAGCGGAGCCGACGACCTCGTTCGAGCTGGCGCCCGGCGCGGCGCGGACGGTGTCGGTGCACGTCGCCCTCGCGACGGATGCGGGCAACGAGCTGCAGGGCCTCACCTCGCCCACGCGCCTCGTGCTCACCGCGGAGCAGCGGTGAAGCGGCTCGCCTACGGCTTCGCGGTCGCCGTCGTGATGCTCGCGCTCGTGCTTCCGTTCGCGCCCGCAGCGCTCGGCGTGCGGCTGCTCGTCGTGGACGGCGGCTCGATGGCGCCGACGTATCAGGTCGGCGATGTCGTCGCGGTGGCACCGATCGACGGCGTCCCCGACGTGGGAACCGTGGTCGTCGTCGAGCAGGACGGCGAGCGCTACGCGCACCGCGTGGTCCAGATCGACGATGACAGGCTGCGCCTGCGCGGCGACGCCAACGAGGTCACCGACCCCGGCTGGGTCGAGGTGGGTGAGCTCGCCGGCACGGTCACCCGTCACCTCGGTGGGCCGGCCGCCCTCGCCGTGGTCGCGGCGACGAGCCTCGAGGGCCGGATCGCGCTCGTCCTGCTGTTGACCGTGCTGGTGGCGACGCCCTTCGCTCGTCGGCTCGCCGCCCCCGCTCCCCTCCCCGACACCCACGAGGTCCCGACGCCATGAAACGCCCCCGTCTGCTGCTCGCTCTCGGCCCCGCCCTGCTGGCCCTGGCTCTCGTCCCGACGGCGCCGTCGGCCGTGGGCGCCTCGTTCACCGACGCGACCGATCAGATCGCCGCCGGGAGCGTCGGCACGGCCGTGGTCGCGCCGCTCACGGGCGGTACCGCCGTCTACACCGCCGATGGCGTCGCCCACGTCTCGTGGGACGATCCCGGCGCAGCCCGTGCGTACTCGGTGGCCCGGAACGTCGGCTCCTGGAACACGATCACCCCCAGCGTCTCGGTCGCGGACGGCCGCGTGTCGTTCACCGACGATCTGACAGTGCCGCGCGGCGGCGGGTGCGCGCCGGGGTGGGCGCCCGTCGGCACCGACCGCTGTGCTCCCGGCAGCGGCGCCACAGTGGAGTACTCCGTGGGCTCGACCCTGTCGGGGTGGACACCGCCGACCGTGCTGTCGGTGACCGCGGCCTACCAGGCACCGTCGATCACGGGTGCTCCCGGTCCGATCACCCGATCGGGGAACGAGCTCAGCTCGTCCTTCACGGTGACGAACAGCAGCTCGGTGCCCGTCACGATCCGACTGCAGACGCGACTGCAGGTCGGAGCGGGTGGTTTGATCCGCTTCGCCGTGCAGCCGAGAGGCACCTCCGGATGCACCGCGACGCACTGCTGGAGTGAGAACGTCGTCGATCCCGGCGTGACCCTGCCCGGGATCATCGATTGGCGGAACGTCGACGCGGGCACCGTCCTGCAGATCACGGTCGGTTCACCGGACGATCCCGACGCGGTGATCGAGTTCATCGCTCCCTGACCCCGTCGCTCCCCGCGCGGGGGCGCGACGGATGCGGGCGCCGCGTCAGACGAACCGCACGCTCTGATCGAGTCGGGTGCGCACATCGAAGACCTCGTTGCCGCCGATGTCGCGCGCCCCGGGGATGCCGCGGCGCAGCACCGTGGCGAGCGCCGAGCGGCCGACGACCACGACCGGGGTGCCGCGCACCTTGCCGAGCTCGGTGATCTGCTGCGCCAGGTCGTCGTCGGGCAGGACGACGATCGCCCCGCTGAAGCGCACCCCGCCCGCGCGCGCCACGATCCGCATGCGCGAGAGCAGGTCGCTGATGGGCGCCCCCGGGACGGCGGGACCGGTGATCTCACCGCGACGGAACCCGACGGGACCGCCGAAGTCCTCCGACAGCACGCCGTAGAGCCCGCTCGGACCGAGCACGATGTGATCGAGCTTGTCGTCGGGTCCTCCGCCGCGCCCGGACGCGGCCACGTCATGCCAGACGCTGTAGCCCATGCCGAGCTCGGCGACCGAGCGTGCGGTCGCCTCCTCGGCGAGCGCGTCGGCCAGCAGCCGCCGGATCTCGCGCGGCGCGGTGCGCACGAGCTGCGGGTCGTAGGGGTCGGGAAGATCGGCGCCCCGGCCCGCCCACTCTCGGATGAGGGTCAGATACCGTTCGCGGCGCCATCCGCCGGGCTGCCCCGACGATCGCGCCCGCGGCCGGGTGTCGCCGCGCGGCCGCGACGCCGCGCTCCACGCGGCGGGCGACGGGTCGGTGTCGATCGAAGCGGAACCCCGCCCCCGGTCGTAGGCGGCGCGCGCCTCGGGCGTCCCCACGAGTTCCCACGCCCGCTGCACCTGCACGAAGCGGCCGGCGTCGCCGCCGGTGTCGGGGTGCGTCTCGCGGAGGCGGATGCGGAAGGCCCGGCGCAACGCGTCGTCGTCGGCCTCGGGAGACACACCGAGCACCTCGTAGGCCGAGGCTGAGAGGGGACTGTCGAACACGCCGCCTCCTTCACGCTCAGCGCGGCAGCGTCCAGGTTATCCCGCCGCCGCCGGGAGAAGGCCGGGCGCGTCAGCGGCGCTCGTTGCGACGCGCGTAGGCGGCGGCGCTGCGGCTCGACAGCGCGAGGAGGACGAGGATGTCGAGCGCCAGGGTCACGAGCGTGGTGTCGATGCGGATGTCCTGCCCCTGCACCCACCACGCGAAGAACACCGTCGAGATCGAGGCGACCGACAGGAACATGACGATCACCCGCGGCAGGTTCTTGCCGCGCAGGATCAGGACGGCCAGCACCGCCTCGACGAGCAGCACCAGCCCCATCCCGATCCAGATGGCCACGAGCACCGCGGTGCTCTCGTCGGCGGTGAGCCCGGCCTCGTCGATGACGAGCGTGGCCGATGCCCGTCCCCAGTCGTAGGTGAGCGCGAACAGCCACAGCACGCCCGACAGGACGCGCAGCAGCACGAGCGTCGCCCCGGCGACCGTCGCCGCCGGGCGTGCCATGGTCGGGTCGAGCGCGAGGGGTCGCGCGAGCCGCGTGGGCGATTCGAAGGCGGCACGCTTGCGCGCGTGCGCCGGGGACGCGGATTCTTCGGTCATCGCGACACCTTCCGCATGTCGAGGATGGGCAGGTCGCCGTCGGTGCGGATGGTGTCGCCGCCGCCGTTGCGCGCGTGATAGCCGGCCGAGAAGTCGGCGATGACGTCGACCGTGACCGCGGGATTCGCCGCCGTGACCGTGGCCACGATGTGATCGCGTTCGATGTCCGTGTCGGCGTCGATCCGGTGCGTCACCTGCAGCGTGAAGAGCGAGAGCCCCACCGCGGTGTCGAAGGTGCCCGCCGCGAGCCAGTCCACGCGTCGCCCACCCGGCAGCAGCCAGTCGTCCGGGCACCGCCAGAACCTGACGTGATGCCGTTGCGCCGGGTTGCCGTCGACCTCCTGCTGGTAGGCGAAGTCCTGCTGACGGCCGAAGAGGAACAGGGGGCTCACCGGCGCCTCGTCGTAGCTCTGCCGCCGCAGGGTCGAGGTCACGATGCGCACGGATGAGGCGAAGGTGACGGGGTCGGCGCGCGTCCATCCGGCGGCCGACATGACCGCCTCGATCTGCGCCCCCTCGCCCATGAGCGCGAGGTTCACCGGGTCGCCGAGCAGACCGTCGCTCGTGCGCGTGCGCCCGATGAAGTAGTCGGGCACGTAGACGGTGGTGAGGATGCGGTGGAGCCGCGGCAGCACGAGGTATGCCAGCAGCAGCCAGAACACGATCGCCAGGGGGATGCCCCACCAGCCGACCCGGAACGTCTCGGTGAAGCTCAGATACGCCAGCCAGATGGCGGCGACCCCGGCGAAGACGAAGAAGAACCAGTCGAGCACCACGCCCACCGAGTACGCGCGGCGGCGCCGCGGTGCCGTGTCCCCCTCCCCCCGGAGCATCGTCAGTCCCAGAGCGGTGGGGCCGGGACGAAGGCGAGAGCCTCGTCGGCGATGCCGGGATCGAGGTCGGCGAGCGTCGCCGGGCTCCAGCGCGGCGACCTGTCCTTGTCGATGAGCTGCGCGCGGATGCCCTCGACGAGGTCGGGCTGCGTCACGGCGAACCAGAGCACGAGCGCGTACTCCTGCGCCAGCACGTCCCGCAGCGTCGGGAGCTTCCGCGCCGAACGCACCGCGGCGAGCGTGACGGTCAGAGCCGTCGGCGACAGCGTGTCGAGCAGATCGGCCGTGGCGACCGCATCCGGTTCCGCGCGTGCGCGCAGACGCTCGAGGATCTCGTCCACCGTGTCGGCGGCGAACGCGGCGTCGATCCAGACGCGGCCGGATTCGAGCCGCGAGGTCTCGGGGGTCTCGTCGAACATCAGCACGAGCTCGGCGGGGCCCTGCGGGTCGGCGCGCGTCTCGAGGGCGTCGCGGAACGCCTCGAGCCGGGCGACCGGCACCAGATGATCGGCGAAGCCGGCGTACACCGCGTCGGCCGCATCCATCGTGCCGCCGGTGAGGGCGAGGTACTCGCCGATACGCCCGGGAGCGCGGGCGAGCAGCCAGGTGCCGCCGACATCCGGGGTGAATCCGATGCGCGTCTCGGGCATGGCGAGCTGCGACCGCTCGGTCACGACGCGGAACCGCGCGTGCGAGGCGAGGCCCACCCCGCCGCCCATGGTGATGCCGTCGGCGAAGACGATGACGGGCTTCGGGTACTCGGCGATCCGGGCGTTGAGCGCGTACTCGGCGCGGAAGAACTGTGCGGCGTCCGCCGCGCCGCCGCCGGTGATCTGCGCGTGGAGCGCCCGCACATCGCCGCCCGCGCAGAGTCCGCGGTCGCCCGCGCCGTCGAGCACGACCATGTCGACCTGGGAGTCGTGCTCCCAGTCGTCGAGGGCCGCCGAGAGGATCCGCACCATCTCGATGTCGACGGCGTTGAGGGCGCGAGGCCGGTTGAGCGTCAGGTGCCCCACCCCGTTTCGCACCCGCGAGATCACGACGGGTGAGGCGGCGGTCGGGGCGTCACTCATGCGGCCACGTTACCGCCGCGCCCGTCGCCGATGTGAGCCGACGTGGGCCTCCGCGGCCCGTCCCGCATGGATATCTCGCGGTTTTCCGCCAAGATGGGGAGACGTTCTGCCACGACGGAGGTTGCCCCCATGCCCGACGGACAGGTACTGGAGTTCTCCGACGTCCGCAAACGATTCGGCGGCGTCGATGCGGTCGACGGTCTGACGACGACGATCCGACCGGGCGTGGTGACCGGCTTCCTCGGCCCGAACGGCGCCGGCAAGACCACCTCGCTCCGCATCCTGCTGGGGCTCGTCTCGCCCACATCCGGGCACGCGCGCATCGGCGGCGTCCCCTATGCCGAGCTCCGGGATCCGCTGCGCACCGTGGGTGCCGCGCTCGAGGCGTCGAGCTTCCACCCGGGCCGCAGCGCCGCCAACCACCTCTCGGTCTACGCCCGCGCGGCGGGCATCGACCGCTCCCGCGTCGACGCCGTGCTCGGTCTCGTCGGTCTTGCCGACGTCGCGGGACGCAAGGTCGGCGGCTTCTCGCTGGGCATGCGTCAGCGCCTGGGGCTGGCGACGGCGCTGCTCGGCGACCCGGGCGTGCTCGTGCTCGACGAGCCCTCCAACGGGCTCGACCCCGAGGGCATCAAATGGATGCGGACCCTGCTGGGCGCCTTCGCCGCCGAGGGACGCACCGTGCTGGTCTCCTCGCACCTGCTCGCCGAGATCCAGCAGACCGCCGATCGTCTGCTCATCCTCGCCCACGGTCGCCTGGTGTTCGAAGGCGCCATCGAGGATCTCGCCGATCCCGAGGAGTACGCGACGATCGTCGACGCCCCCGACCGTGCGGCGCTCATCGACGCCCTCGCGCAGGCGGGCTTCGGCTCGACGGTGTTGCGCTCCGGGCTCACGGTCCCCGGCGCCGAGCCGGTGCAGGTCGGCGCGATCGCGGCGGCCGCGGGCATCGCCCTGTCGGGGCTGCAGCGGCGCGGGCCCGCGCTCGAAGAGATCTTCCTCGCCCTGGTCGACGGCACCCGCGTGCACCCGCCCGTGGTCGCTCCCACGGCGACGCCGGCCGACGGTGCGGATGCGGCTCCGGGCGCGGACGCGGCTTCTACCGCGGATGCGGCTCCGGGCGCGGATGCGGTTTCTGTCGCGGATGCAGCTCCGGGCGCCGATGCGGCGTCCGGCGACGTGGCGCACGACGCCCCCGCCACGGCCCTGATCACCGTGGATGACGCGCACCCGGACGCTGCCGACGCGGCCGTGGTCGCCGCGGCCGTCGCCGTGGGCGGCGCCGCACTCGGCCAGGCGCCGCGGGACGCGGCATCGAGCGACTCGGCGGCCGCCGACAGCTCCGACGCCGCGCCGGCGGAGGCGTCCGCGGGCGCCATCCCCGAGGCCCCCGACGAGTCCGATCCGCTCACCCCCGACGCCGACCCGGCGTTCGACATCGCCACCGACACCGCGACCGAGCTCACCGAAGCGCCGGATGTCGAGGTCGCGAGCGGTGAGCCCGCCCCCGAGGGGGCGGCGGAGGCGGCTGCGGCGCTGCAGGACGATGACGCACCCCATCCGCCGGCCGATGCACGCGAAGAAGGGGGCGACCGATGAGCCTCGCGAACGCGACTCGCTCCGAGCTGACCAAACAGTTCACGACGTCGATCTGGTGGGTGCTGGCGATCGTGCTGGCCGGGTACGTGGGCATGACGGCGACCGGCTTCGCGTTCGTCGTCGCGCTGGCCGACACCGGCGCGCTGCCCGGCGGACAGGCCCCCGCACTGACGGGCGATGTGGCGCCGCTGCTGTACAGCATCGCGTCGGCCGTGGGATACGTCTTCCCGCTGCTGATCGGCACACTGCTCGTCACCGGCGAGCTCCGGCACAAGACCCTGACGCCCACGTTCCTGGCCACGCCTCGGCGCGGTCGGGTGCTGTGGGCGAAGCTCCTCGCCGGAGCCGTGATGGGTGTGCTCTACGCCGCCGTCGCGCTCGTCGTCACGGTGGGTCCCGGCGCCGGCGTGCTCGCCGGATTCGGGCTGCACACCGGGCTCGACACATCCGACACCTGGGCGATGCTCGGGCGCATCGTGCTGACCTACGTGCTGTGGGTGTTCATCGGCGTGGGCGTGGGTCTCGTGGTGCGCAACCAGGTGGCGGCGGTGGTCATCGTGCTGGCGTTCACCCAGTTCGTCGAACCGCTGCTGCGCTTCGGCGGCGCGTTCGTCGAGCAGCTGACCGACGTGGCGCGCTACCTGCCCGGTGCGGCGAGCGACACCCTCGTCGGTGCGTCGATCTTCTCCCTCTCGACGTCGACGGCCGCCGGCGGCATCGACTGGTGGGGCGGCGGCCTCATCCTGCTCGGGTACGCGGCCGTCCTACTGCTCATCGGGTACATCGCCAGCTGGCGCCGCGACGTCGCCTGACCCCTTCGGCGGCGCCCCGGGTCGACGAGGGTGCTGGTGGGTGCAGGCCGTCGGGATGCGGCCGGCGCTGCACAACGGCGGAGATCAAACGCGACACCCCGCCCGAACGGCCCGACACGCCGCATCCCACCCCGCCACATCCGCCGTTGTGCAGGGTGGAAAGGGAACAGAAGCACGGCAGCACCGATCCGGGGCGTGATCGACACCGGTCGTGCCCACGGGCAGCAGGCCGAGTGCAGGCCGTCGGGATGCGGCCGGCGCTGCACAACGGCGGAGATCAGACGCGACACCCCGCCCGAACGGCCCGACACGCCGCATCCCACCCCGCCACATCCGCCGTTGTGCAGGGTGGAACAGGGACCAGGGCACAGGGCACAGGGCACAGGGCACAGGGCACAGGGCACAGGGCACAGGGCACAGGGAACAGGGAACAGAACCAGGCCGGAACCGAACACCCGACCCCGAGCGGCACGCCCGAAGGGTCAGGCGGAGGCGAGGTCGACGATGTCGGTGGGGTCGTCGCCCGCGTCGACGCGCAGCGCGGTGACGAGCGCCATGCCGTGGCGGGTGCCGACGATCAGGCGCTGGAACTCGTCGTGACCGTCGAGGTCGATCACGACGCCGGGGCGCTTCTTGCGCAGCAGCGCGAAGTCCTTGCCGCCGGCGTACTGCCAGGTGCCGATGGCGAGCGTCCCGGGGATGTAGGTGCCCGGGGCGCGGACACCGCGCAGCCAGGTCCACGGGTCGTCGCTGAGCTGCACACGGGTGATCGTCGAGCGCTCGATCGATACATTCCGCCGGCGGAATGCGAGAGCCTTCTCGGCGCCCGAGAGCACGAGTTCGAGGTGACCCGAATCGAGCATGAGCGTGACCATGGCTCAAGTCTGCCAGCGGTCGGCCGTCGGCGGCAGCGAATTTCCTCACAGACGCGCAACGATCGACGCACGCCGCACACACCCTCGTGACCCGACCGACGCATGACGGTGGAAGACTGGCGTGGTGCGTCCGAACACTCCCGGCGTCCTCGCCGCACCCGCGGCGGCGGCACCTCCCGTCTCCCCCGTGACGGCGGCGCTCGAGCGCGCGCGGGCAGGCGACGAGCTCACCCTCGACGACGCGCACGCCCTCGTCACCGCGGTCGGCGACGACCGCCGCGCGCTCTTCGCCGACGCTGCTGCACTGCGCGACGAGGGACTCCGCCGCGCCGGCAGACCGCACGTCATCACGTACTCCCGCAAGGTGTTCGTGCCGCTCACGACGCTGTGCCGCGACCGCTGCCACTACTGCATCTTCGTCGACACCCCCGGACAGCTGCTCAAGAAGCGCAAGCCCGCCTTCATGTCACCCGAACAGGTGCTGGCCGTCGTCCGCCAGGGGGCGGCGCTCGGATGCAAGGAGGCGCTGCTCACGCTCGGCGACCGCCCCGAGGACCGCTGGCCCGAGGCGCGGGCCTGGCTCGACGAGCACGGTTTCGCCTCGACGCTGGACTACGTGGGCCACATCGCCCGGCTCATCACCGAAGAGACCGGCATGCTCGCGCACCTCAACCCCGGCGTCATGCACGCCGAGGAGCTGCGGATGCTGCGCCCCACCGCCCCGTCGATGGGGATGATGCTCGAGACCACGTCACGGGCCCTCTACGAGACGCCGGGACAGCCGCACTTCGGCTCGCCCGACAAGGACCCGGCTCTGCGGCTGCAGGTCATCGAGGATGCCGGGGCCGCCCGCATCCCGTTCACGACCGGCATCCTGGTCGGCATCGGCGAGAACGACCGCGACCGTGCGGAGTCGCTGATCGCGCTGCGCGACGCCCAGGCCCGGCACGGCCACATCCAAGAGGTGATCGTGCAGAACTTCCGCGCGAAGCCGCGCACCGCGATGCAGGACGCCCCGGATGCCGAGATGCTCGAGTACGCGACCGTGGTCGCGGCGGCGCGGATCGTGATGGGCGCCGCCATGCGCATCCAGGTGCCGCCGAACCTCGCCGACCCCGCCGAGTTCGCGCTGCTCGTGGGGGCGGGCATCGACGACTGGGGCGGAGTCTCTCCGCTCACCGCCGACCACGTCAACCCCGAGCGCCCCTGGCCGCACGTGGACGACCTCGCCGCCCTCACGGCGCAGGCCGGCTACACGCTCCGCGAACGCCTGACCGCCCACCCCGAGTACGTCGCCGACGCCGAGACATGGCTGGATGAGGCCATGCACGCCCCCGTGGCCGCCCTCGCCGACCCGGCGACCGGTCTCGCCGCCGACGTCCCCGTCGTTCGCTCGTCGCGGATGCCGGGTGGCGCG
>NZ_JBFBHG010000027.1:0-41680 GCF_040685095.1 Microbacterium sp. NPDC089189 | reverse complement strand
TCGTCGCAAAAGCGGGGTCGCGCCGCGCGGCACCCCGCTTTTGCGACGAGTGAACAACGGGGAGCTGCCGGAGCTGCTGGAGCTACAGGAGCGACGGGGAGCCGCCGCACCCTGATCCGCTGGCGCGCCGTGCCGTGCCGCGCTGACGCGCTGACGCGCTGGCGTGCCCCATCCCCTGTTCATTCGTCGCAAAAGCGGGGTCGCGGCGCGCGGCACCCCGCTTTTGCGACGAGTGAACGAAGACGAGTGCACATACAGGAGCTACCGGATGCCGACGGCACCCGCCGCGGAGGGCGGGGTCAGTGCGGGTCGCCGCCGAGCGGGCCGACCGCCGGGATCGGGCCGCCGTCGTCGGCGCCGCTCTTGCGCCAGCGGGCGATCGCATTGCCGAGGTGGTAGATGATGAGCGCCGCACCGGTGGCGATGACGATCGCGCCCAGCTGGAAGTCGCCCCATCCCATCGCGAATCCGCCGACCGCGATCACGAGCGCGACGGCCGCGGTGTACTGGTTCACCGGGCGCGAGAAGTCGACGCGGTTGTCGACCCAGATCTTGATGCCGATGATGCCGATCAGGCCGTACAGCGCGGTCGTGACCCCGCCGAGCACGCCGGCGGGGATCGAGTTGATGATCTCGCCGATCTTGGGCGACATGCTGAGCAGGATCGCGACGATGCCGGCCACCCAGTAGGCCGCCGTCGAGTACACGCGGGTCGCGGCCATGACGCCGATGTTCTCGCCATAGGTCGTGGTGCCCGAGCCGCCGAAGAACCCGGCGACGGTGGTCGCGGCGCCGTCGGCGATGAGGGCGCGTCCGGTCGAGCGGTTCGCCGAGGCGTCGGTCATCGTGGCGACACCGCGGACGTGTCCGACGTTCTCGGCGACGAGCACGAGCACGACGGGCAGGAACATGGCGATCGCCGACCAGGTGCCGGGCGAGGTGAAGTCCGCGATGTGGAACTGGGGCAGGCCCACCCAGGCGGCGTCTGCGACCTTGCTGAAGTCGAGCTCACCCGCGATAGCCGCGGCGATGTAGCCGACGATCACGCCGAGGAAGATCGAGATGCGGCCGAGGAACCCGCGGAACAGCACGCTGAACAGGATGACGGAGGCCAGCGTGATGGTGGCGATCACGGGGGCCTGCTGGAAGTTGTTCCAGGCGGCGGGAGCCAGGTTGAAGCCGATCAGGGCCACGATCGCGCCCGCGACGACCGGGGGCATGAGCTTGTCGATCCAGCCCAGACCCGCGACCTGCACGACGACGCCGACCAGGGCCAGCAGGATGCCGACCGCGACGATCCCCGCGAGCGCCGACCCCATGCCGGCGGATGCGGTAGCCGCTGTCACCGGGGCGATGAAGGCGAACGACGAGCCCAGGTAGCTGGGCAGCTTGTTCTTGGTGACGACCAGGAAGAGCAGAGTGCCGATGCCCGAGAACAGCAGGGTCGTCGCCACCGGGAAGCCGGTGAGCGCGGGCACGAGGAACGTGGCGCCGAACATCGCGACGACGTGCTGGGCGCCGATGGCGATGGTGGCGGGCCAGCTCAGTCGCTCATCCGGTGCGACGACGGCGCCGGGAGCGACGGTGCGGCCGTCACCGTGCAGTTTCCAGATGGGCATGGGCGTGTCCTTTCGGGGGCGGGCGCGGGCCCGCCGGGTGGTGTCGTGCGCGTTCGGCGACCCCGCGGGGGAGCGAGGGCGTTGTCGTGCGCGGGTCAGGCGCGGGTGAGGCGCTCGAGGAGCTCGGCGTACCGGGCGGAGGTGCGGGTGACGATGTCGTCCGGTAGCGCGGGCGGCTCGCCCTCGCGCGGCGGCGCCCAGGCGTTCGCGAGCCAGTCGCGCACGATCTGCTTGTCGAAGCTCGCCATCCGCTCGGCGGGCGTCTCGCCCTGCCGCCAGGCATCCGCATCCCAGTACCGCGAGGAGTCGGGGGTGAGGACTTCGTCGGCGAGGGTGAGCACGCCGTCCGCGTCGAGCCCGAACTCGAACTTCGTGTCGGCGAGGATGAGGCCGTGCTCCTCGGCCGTCTTCGCGGCGCGGGTGTAGATCTCGAGCGACGCGGCGCGCAGACGCTCGGCGATGTCCGCGCCGACGAGCTCGACCGTGCGCTCGAACGAGATGTTCTCGTCGTGCGCGCCCATCGGCGCCTTGAACGCCGGGGTGAAGATCGGTTCCGGAAGACGATCGCCGTTGCGGAGGCCCTCGACCAACGGGATGCCGCACACGGTGCCGGTCTGCTGGTACTCGGCCCATCCGGAGCCGGTGAGGTATCCGCGCACGACGCACTCGATCGGCTGCATGTCGAGCGCGCGCACGAGCATGGCGCGGCCGGTCACGGCGGCCGGGATGAGGCTGTGCGGCTCGTCGTCGGCGCCGAGCACGTGGTCGGCGCCGAGGTGATTCGGGATGCGGGGGCCGCCGTCGCCGCCCGCGAGCCGATCGAACCACCACAGGCTGAGCGTCGTCAGCAGCACGCCCTTGTCGGGGATGCCGGGCTCGAGCACCTGATCGAAGGCGCTGACGCGGTCGCTGGCGACGACCAGCATCCGGTCGGCCGCGGCTCCGTCCGGCGTCGCGTCGGGGACGTAGAGGTCGCGGACCTTGCCGGAGTAGACGTGGCGCCAGCCGGGGAGCGATGCGGGTTCGGTCACGCGCCCATTATCCCGGGAACGCGCCGCATCCACCCGTCGACCGTATATAGTCCACATGGACTAATCGCGAGGAGGGTCGGAATGAGCGCCGCAGACCGACTCACCCCGCTGGGTGTGATGGTGCTGTCGATGCTGCGCGAGGACGCCATGCATCCGTACGAGATGATCCGGTTGATGCGCATCCGACGGGATGACCGCATCCTCAGCCTCACGAACGGCACGTTCTATCACACGGTCGCGCGGCTCGAACGGGCGGGCCTGATCGCCAGCACGGGGGTCGACCGCGACGGCAACCGTCCGGAGCGCACCACGTACGCGCTGACGCCGGCGGGATCGGGAGCCGCCACCGCCTGGGTGCGCCGTGAGCTCGTGCGCACCGGCAGGCCGACCGAGTTCCGCGTCGCCCTCGCCGAGGCCCACGACCTCGCCCGCGATGACGTGATCGCCCTCCTCGAACGGCGCCGAGCGCTCCTGGGGGCCGACGCCGCCGAGCGGTCGCAGGCGCTCGTCGACGCACGGGCGACGGGCGTGCCCGACCAGTACCTCGTCGAAGCCGACCGGGAGGCCGCGCTGGACGCCGCCGATCTCGCGTGGCTCGACGCCTTCCTCGGGCGCCTCCGCGACCCGGACACCCTCTGGGGTGAGCACGCCGGCGGCAAGACCTCCGCGCGCTACCTCGCACAACGAAAGGCCGCTCGCGAATGAGCACCCCCACCGTCACGCCCACCGGCGCCGCATCCGTCGTCCGCAGCCCCTGGCCCGCGCTCTGGGCGCTCGTCATCGGCTTCTTCATGATCCTGGTCGACACGACGATCGTCTCGGTCGCCAACCCGGCCATCAAGGCCGCGCTCGACCCCGAGACGAGCAACCTCGACAACGTCGTGTGGGTCACGAGCGCGTACCTGCTCGCGTACGCCGTGCCGCTGCTGATCACGGGCCGCCTCGGCGACCGCTTCGGCCCGAAGAACATCTACCTCATCGGGCTCGCGTTGTTCACGCTCGCCTCGCTCGGATGCGGCCTGTCGGGCGATCTCGGCACCCTCATCGCGATGCGCGCGGTGCAGGGCATCGGCGCGGCCCTGGTCACCCCGCAGACGATGGCCGTGATCACCCGCACCTTCCCGCCGAACAAGCGCGGGGCGGCGATGGGTCTCTGGGGCGCCACCGCCGGTGTGGCGATGCTCGTCGGGCCGCTCGCGGGCGGACTGCTCGTCGACGGGCTCGGCTGGGAGTGGATCTTCTTCATCAACATCCCCGTCGGCATCGTCGGTCTCGTGCTGGCCTGGATCCTCGTCCCGAAGCTCGAGACGCAGCGTCACCGTTTCGACATCGTCGGCGTCTTCCTCTCGGCGATCGCGCTGTTCCTCATCGTCTTCGGTCTGCAGGAGGGCGAGCACTACGACTGGGCACCCTGGGTCTGGGTCATGATCGCGGGCGGCCTGGTGGTGCTCGGCGTGTTCATCTGGACGCAGACCCGCACCAAGAGCGAGCCGCTCGTGCCGCTCGAGCTCTTCCGCGACCGCAACTTCTCGGCCGCCAACCTGGGCATCGCGGCGGTCGGCTTCGCCGTGACCTCCATGTCGCTGCCGTTCATGTTCTTCCTGCAGCTCGCCCGCGGCCTGACCCCCACCGAGGCCGCGCTGCTCCTCATCCCGATGGCGGTGCTCTCGGGCGTGCTCGCGCCCTTCGCGGGACGCCTGCTCGACCGCGTCGATCCCCGCGTCATCCTCGTTCCCGGACTTCTGCTCGTCGGCGGATCGCTCGCGTGGAACGCGCTGCTGATGCAGGACACCTCCCTCCCGATCTGGTGGTTCCTGCTCCCGTCGGCGCTGCAGGGCATCGGCAACGCGGGGATGTGGGGGCCGCTCGCGACGACCGCGACCCGCGGCCTGCCGCCGCGGCAGGCGGGTGCCGGCGCGGGCATCTACAACACGACCCGCACGGTGGGTTCCGTCATCGGTTCCGCGGCGATCGCGGCGTTCATGCAGTCGCGGCTCGAGGCGAACCTGCCCGGCGCCGGTGATGCCGCCGAGAGCTTCGGTTCGGGAACCCTGCCGCCCGCCGTGGTGGATGGGTTCGCCCAGGCGATGTCGCAGGCCATCCTGCTCCCCGCCGCCGTGGTGGTCGTCGGTCTCGTCGCCGTCCTGTTCATGCGTCGCCCCCCGCAGCTCACCCGCCCCTGACCCCGCCCCTGTTCACTCGTCGCATAAGCGGGGTGCGCCGCGCTGCGCACCCCGCTTTCGCGACGAGTGAACAGGGGGCGGCGGCGCCTCGCTCCTTCGTGGGGTGACCCTCGCTCCTTCGGGGGGTGACCCTCGCCCCCTCCGTGCGGGTAGCCCGGGCCCCGCGCATCCCCCCTTGCCCGCTCGTCGCAAAATCGGGGTGCCGGCGCGCGGAACCCTGCTTATGCGACGAGTGAACAGGGGGGAGACGTGCGCCCCGGTGTGCAGGCCCCTTGCCCCCTGTTCCGCCCCCTGCGCCCCCTGCTCAGTCGTCGCAAATGCGTGGTGGTGGTGCGGCGCACCCTGCTTATGCGACGAGTGAGCAGGGGGGAGGGGGAGACAGGGCGCGGCGCGCGGGGGCGCACGGTAGACGGGGATGGGGCGGGGTTCAAGAGGGGGCGGGGTGCGGCGGGGCGATGCCTAGCGTGGACGGATGTCTCCTCAGCGAACGTTCGCCCGTTGTTCCGCAGGTGTCGCCGGCGTGACTCTCGCCGTGCTCGCCCTCGCCGCGTGCACGCCGGCGTCCGAGACACCATCGGATGCGGAGCCGACCTCTTCCGCGGGCGCATCGCCCTCGGCCAGTGCGGAGCACACGCCCGACCCGTCGGCATCCGCCGCCCTCGACTGGCCCGACACCGAGCGCCTCGACCAGGTGGGCTCGGTCGTCATCGACCCGAAGGACGGGGTGTTCTCGTCGTCGTCGGTCCTTGGTCCGGCCACCGTCGAGCCGAATCGCACGATCAGCATCACGGGTGAATGCGTCGGCACCCGGATGAAGTACGAGCTGCGCTCATCGACGGCGGGCGAGGAGCAGCGCGTGCTCTTCGCCGGCGTCGTGGACTGCGACGACGGGTCGACTGGCGCGGACTACGGCGGCCTGGCCTATAGCGGGCCCGTGCAGCTCGCGGTGGTCGAGGCGACCGGCGTCGACTACGGATGGCTGCAGGCGATCCAAGAGCGCGGCTGAGGCTCGCCCGACACGGAACGCTCGAGCCCAGGGTCCTCGGGTGAGGTCAGGGTCCTCGCGTGAGCGCGACGCCGATCACGGCGATCGCCGTCGCCCAGGGAACGAGCAGGACGGCGAAGAGCAGGGCGACCATGGCGTGGTCGGCGGCGGTTCTCGTGGCGGCACCTGGCCGTCTCGTCATCTGGTGTCGCACGTCGACTCCCCGGGTCTGCGCATGTAAACATGAGCATGTCAGAGTGCTCCGTCGGCGACAAGGGGTATCGAATGTTTACATGTGCATGCGAACGTGAAGAATGTCCGATGCTGGAGGGATGTCCGAGCCCCTCACTCCGTGGGATGCCTTTGCGCGTCAGCTCGGACTCAACCTCCGCAGCGCCAGAGCGGCACGGGGGATCAGCCAGGAGCGCGCGGCGCACGCGGCGGGGATCTCGGCGTTCACGTACCGCAAGCTCGAACGCGGCGAGTCGAACCCCGGGACGCCCGCCAATCCCCGGCTGCGTACTCTCGTGTCCTTGGCGGAAGTTCTCGGCGTCTCCGTGGAGAGCCTCCTGCCGGCGACGCCGGAGGGTGTCGCCGACGGTCGGTGACCTCGTCGAGTCCCGGCGCGGCGATGTCCGTGGTTCGTGCGCGAATGTCCTCGTGCCCACTCGATGAAGACGGAGTGATGGCGTGCAAGAGAATCGTCCGCGTTGGCAGGTCCATGCGTGTCCGGAGTGGTGCGACGGCGGTCACCGGGACGACGACCACCTCGATGATCGGATACACGCCCGGATCGGCGTGACCAGCCCGATCACGACCGTGTCGGAGGCAGGCCCCGTCGTCGCCGACCTCGAGGTCGCCGTCTGGCGGCGCGACGGCGAAGCGCAGACCTGGCTCTCCGTCGGGTTCGGCAGCGGGCGCGAGTTCGACATCGCCGTTCCGGACGTCGACCGGATGCTGGCGAGCATCCTCGACGTGCTCGATGCGCGAGGAGGGGACGGCGATACGCCGGTCGTCGATGTGGCGACCCTGCTCGCGTTCGTCTCATCTCCGCGCGTCATCTCGGGCCGAGCCGAGTGAGTGCCCGCGGTGGGCTCTCGCGAAGCGACGACCGCGACGGCGAAGCGACAGCGCCGGCCGCCGCCCCGTTCAGTCGGCGACGCGCGCGGCGATGTCGGTGCGGAACTGCGCACCCTCGAGGCGGATCGCCGACAGAGCGCCGTAGGCGCGGTCGCGCGCCTCGCCGAAACCCTCGCCGGTGCCGACGACGTTGAGCACCCGTCCGCCGGTGGCGACCAACGCGTCGCCGTCGCGGGCGGTGGCGGCGTGCGCCAGGTGCACGCCGGGCACCGTGGCGGCCGCATCCAGGCCCGTGATCGGTCGTCCGGTGACAGGGCCGGCGGGATAGCCCTCGCTCGCGAGCACGACGGTGACGGCCGCGAGGTCGGCGAACTCCGGTCGCGGCTGGTCCTCGAGCGTGCCGGATGCCGCCGCCAGCAGCAGTTCGGACAGCGGCGTCACGAGCCGGGGCAGCACGACCTGGGTCTCGGGGTCGCCGAACCGGGCGTTGAACTCGATGACCTTGACGCCCTGCTCGGTGAGGATGAGCCCGGCGTACAGCAATCCGATGAAGGGGGTGCCCTCGGCGTCCAGCTGCCGGATGACGGGCTCGGCCACGGTCTCGGACACGAGGTCGACGAAAGCGGCTTCGCTGCCGAAGCGCTCGGCGAGCCAGGGCAGCGGCGAGTACGCGCCCATGCCGCCGGTGTTGGGACCGCCGTCGCCGTCTTCGAGACGCTTGTAGTCCTGCGCGGGGCTGAGGGGGCGCACGGTGTCGCCGTCGCTCAGGAAGAAGAGCGACACCTCTTCGCCCGCGAGGAACTCCTCGATGAGCACGGCGCCGGAGGGCAGGTAGGTCTCGGCGTGGGCCAGCGCGGCCTCGCGGTCCTCGGTCACGATCACGCCCTTGCCGGCGGCCAGACCGTCGGCCTTGACGACGTGCGGCGATCCCAGGTCGTCGAGCGCGGCGGCGACCTCGTCGCGGGTGCGGGCGCGCACGGCCCGCCCGGTGGGAACCCCCGCCGCTTCCATGACGCGCTTCGCGAAGGTCTTGGAGCCTTCGAGCTGGGCGGCGGCCCGGCCGGGGCCGAAGACGGGGATCCCGCGCTCGCGGAGCGCGTCGGCCACGCCGGCGACGAGGGGGGCTTCGGGGCCGATCACGACCAGATCGACGGCGTGTTCGTTGGCGAAGATCGTGACCGCTGCCGGGTCCTCGGCGTTCAGCACCGCGCCGTCGGGGCCATGCGCGATGGCCACCTCATCGGCGATCCCGGCGTTGCCCGGGGCGGCGAGGACCTCATGAGCGGATGATTCCGCGCGCAGGGCCAGGATGATGGCGTGCTCGCGCGCGCCGGAACCGAGGACGAGGATCTTCACGCGCCCAGCCTATCCAGCGCGTCCCGCCCAGACCCGGGCGGGCGCCTCCGCGCGTACCGTGGACGCATGCCCCGCATCAGCACCGACGACGGCCGCGCCGCGCTCGCCGCGGTGCGCGCCGCCGAGAAGCCCGCGCGCGCCTCGCTCGCCACAGCAGTCCGCTACCTGCTGCAGCTGCTGGCCGAGAAGGCGCCGGGTCACACCGTGGAGGTGCGGGTGCCGCCCTTCGGCGCCGTGCAGGTGATCGAGGGTCCGCGGCACACGCGCGGCACGCCGCCGAACGTGTTCGAGACCGACCCGCGCACGTGGATCGCCCTCGCGACGGGCGCCGAGACATGGGCGGATGCGGATGCCGCCGGCCGGATCTCGGCGTCGGGCACGCGGTCGGACATCTCCGACCTCCTGCCGCTGCGGCCCTGACCGCACCGCCGCGGGAGATCTCACGGCCGGGTGGCGCGCGCGAGCGGAGCGGATAAGGTAGGTAAGGGTTTCCTAACCCTCACCCAGCACCCGATCTCGATCATCCGGCGGTTTCCCATGCGCAGACGACTCGCTCCGCTCGCCCTCGTGGCCCTCTCCGCCGCCATCGTCGGCGGCGCCGTCGCACCGGCGCACGCGGCCGCGCCGGCAGCGACGAGCAGCGCCGCCGGATGCACCGTGGCCGGCGGCCAGCTCACGTGGGGATTCAAGGAGTCGTTCCGCTCGTACATCTCGGGCACGATCGCCAAGGGCGCGTGGGAGCCGATCGACGGCGCCTCCTACACGACGCCCGAGTTCTCGTGGCCGGCGCAGTCCGGCAGCATCGACCCCGAGACCGGCACGGGCACGATCTCGTTCGGCGGCGGCATCCGCTTCACCGGGCACAACGGTCTGCTCGACACGACGGTCGCCAACCCGACCCTCGAGGTCACCGGCCCGACGTCCGCGCAGCTGCGGCTCGACGTGACGGGTCTGTCGATGGACGACGCCCTCGCCGGCAACACCGAGAACGTCCACACCGCGACGCAGGTGGCCTTCGTCGACCTCGACCTGGCGAGCGTTCCCGCGGTGCTCGGCGACGCGTCGTTCACCGGGACGGGCGTCCCGACCGCCGTCACCGCCGACGGCTACGCCGCCTTCGGCAGCTACGAGGCGGGCAGCGCCTTCGACCCCCTCACGTTCGACGTGCAGCTCGACTGCGCGGTGCCCGAGCCCACACCGACACCGGTCGAGACCACGGCGGACATCGAGACCACCGCCGCCGAGACGACCGACGAGGCCGCGGACCCGACCTGGCTCTGGTGGGTCGGCGGCGGTGTGCTCGCCGCGGGTGCCGCCGCGGGTGTGATCGCGTTGGTGCGGCGGGGTGCTCGTCGCGGGGCGGATCGCGGAGACCGGCCGTGAGGCGACGCGCCGCGGTCGCGGCACTCGCCGCCGCGTCGCTCCTTCTCCTCGCGGGATGCGCCGGACCGACGGCCGAGGCCGTGACCACCTCGGCGCCGGTCGACACGACTCCGCTCGCCGAACTCGACGTCCTCGCCGACCCGGCGTCCTACGAGGGCCCCTCCACGGCGATCCTGCCGGATGCGGCGATCGAGCCCGTCGAGACCGATCCGGCCCAGTCGCTGCCCGCGACGACGACCTCCTACGACCTGGGCGGCGAGACCGAGGTCACCGTCGACGACACGTCGCGCGTCGTCGCGATGGATCTCTCGGGCTCGCTCGCCGCGACCGTCTGGGGTCTCGGGTTCGGCGACACCCTGGTCGGCCGTGACGTGTCGACGACCTTCCCGGGCACCGAGGACCTGCCGCTCGTGACGTCCGGGGGGCACACGGTCAGCTCCGAGGCGGTCATCGCGCTGAAGCCCACCCTCGTGCTGACCGACGGCACCATCGGCCCGCGCGACGTCGTCGAACAGCTGCGCGACGTCGGCATCCAGGTCGTCTTCGTCACGAACGAGCCGTCGTTCGAGGGTGCGGCAGATCTCGCGCACCAGGTGGCGGCGGCCTACGGGGCTCCGGCCGCCGGTGATGCCCTCGCCGACCGCATCCAGACGCAGGTCGCCGAGAAGATCGCCGAGATCGCGGCCATCGCGCCCGCCGCCGAAGGCGACCGCCTACGCATGGTGTTCCTGTACCTGCGCGGTTCGGCGGGCGTCTACTACCTGTTCGGCGAGGAGTCCGGCGCCGACCGGATCATCGAGGCGCTCGGGGGAGTGGATGTGGCGGGCGAGCTGGGCTGGGACGGCATGAAGCCGCTCACCGACGAAGCCATGGTCGCCGCCGACCCCGACCTCATCCTCGTCATGACCGGCGGCCTCGAGTCCGTCGACGGGATCGACGGACTGCTCGACGCGAAGCCGGCGATCGCCATCACCGCCGCGGGTCAGCATCGCCGCTTCGTCGACATGGAGGACGGTCAGATCCTCTCGTTCGGCCCGCGCTCGGCGCTCGTGCTCGACGCGCTCGCCCGCGCGGTGTACGCGCCTCCGGCCTCGTGACCGCCGCAGGCACCGCCGCCGCCGCCGCTGTCGCGCGGGTGACCACGCGACGCCGCGTCGTCGTCTACGCGGTCACCGCCGTCCTGCTCGCGGCGGGTGTGCTGCTGTCGGCCGGGGTGGGGCAGCTCCCCATCGGTCCGGCCGAGGTGATCGGATCGGTGCTGCGCGCGATCGGCATCGGCAACCCGTGGGCTCCGACCGAGCCGCTCATCGAGCAGACGCTCTGGCAGATCCGGTTCCCCCGCGTCGTGATGTCGCTGCTCGTGGGCGCGCTGCTGGCCGTCGCAGGCGCGATCATGCAGTCGATCTTCGGCAACCCGCTCGCCGAACCGGGGGTCGTCGGGGTCTCGTCGGGCGCCGCGGTGGGAGCCGCCGCATCCATCACCTTCGGCCTCGCGCTCTTCGGCGGGTGGACGACCGCCGTCTTCGCGTTCGCGGGAGGGCTCGCCGCGACCCTCGTGGTCTACGCGACCGCCCGGGCGCAGGGCCGCACCGAGTCGGTCACGCTGATCCTCACCGGCATCGCCGTGAACGCCTTCGCCGGGGCCGCGCTGGCGATCTTCATGTTCGCGGGCGACACCGCCTCCCGCGAACAGATCGTGTTCTGGCAGCTCGGGTCGATGAACGGGTCGCGCTGGAACGAGGTGCTCATCGTCGTGGTCGTCGGTGTGCTCGCCACCGCCGTCTCGATCGCCTGCGCCCGCCAGTACGACCTGCTGGCGCTGGGGGAGCGCACCGCGTCCCACCTGGGCGTGCGGGTCGAGGTGCTGCGCATCGCGTCGATCGTCGTCGTCGCGCTGCTCACCGGTGTCGCCGTGGCGTTCGTCGGGATCATCTCGTTCGTCGGCCTCGTGGTGCCGCACCTGGTGCGGATGGTGCTGGGCCCGGCCAACCGCCCCCTCATGATCGCGTCGTTGCTGGGCGGTGCCACGTTGCTGGTCTACGCCGATCTTCTCGCGCGCACCCTCATCCCCTCGGCCGATCTGCCGATCGGCATCCTCACCTCGCTCATCGGCGGGCCGTTCTTCTACTGGCTGATCCGTCGCACCCGGCGCCGGAGCGGGGGCTGGGGATGACGGGCCTCGCCTATCGGCTGGATGCGGTGGGGCTCCGCATCGATGACGCGGTGATCCTCGACGACGTCTCGTTCGACATCGCGTACGGGCGTGTGCTGGCCCTCGTCGGGCCCAACGGCGCCGGCAAGTCGAGCCTGCTCGGCATCCTGTCGGGCGATGTGGCGGCCTCCCGCGGCAGCGTCCTGCTCGACGGTCAGCCGCTCGCGGGCTTCCGCCCGAAGCAGCTGTCGCGGCGGCGCGCGGTGCTGCTGCAGTCCAACCACGTGGCGTTCGGCTTCACCGCGCACGAGGTCGTGGAGATGGGATGCGCGCCGTGGGCGGGCTCCGACACCGAGGAGGATGCGGCCGTCATCGCGCGATCGATGGAACGTGCGGACGTCACGCACCTCGCCTCCCGGGTGTACTCGTCGCTCTCGGGCGGCGAGAAGGCCCGTGTGTCGCTGGCGCGCGTGCTGGCGCAGAGCACACCGATCGTCATGCTCGATGAGCCCACCGCGGCGCTGGACCTCCGCCACCAGGAGGACGTGCTGCGCATCGCGCGCGAGCTCGCCGCCGACGGCAGTGCGGTCATCGTCGTGCTGCACGACCTCTCGCTCGCCGCGGCCTACGCCGACGAGGTCGCGATGATCGCCGGCGGGCGGTTGGAGGCGATCGGCGACGCCGCCGACGTGCTCACCGCCGAGCGCATCGAGGCGGTGTACGGCACGCCCGTCCGCGTCATCGCCGACCCGGACACGGGTCGTCCCGTGGTGCTTCCGCGGCGCTCGCGGTAACAATTCGCATACGGGGCTCCCAGGTTCAGGGTTGGTAAGGCTAGGCTAAGTCCATTGAGGCTTTGGGTTGCCTCACCTACCTCGCGCCTCGGCGCGCACCCGCATCCGCTCTGCCAGCAAGGAGTAGACCCGTGCAGAAAACCAAGAGAGTGCCGCTCTGGCGAGCGCTCGCGAGCGTGCTCACCGTCGCGCTCGTCGCGTCGGGAGCCGCCCTCGGCGTCGCCGTTCCCGCCTCCGCCGCCGACGGCCCCACGATCTCGGTCACCACGGCGCCGCGCGCCGGCGGCGACGTGACGATCACGGGCTCCGGCTTCAGCACCGTCGAGCCGGGCCTCTACGTGGGCGTGCGTCCCACCGGCGGCTCCGCCGACAGCTACACCGTGTGGGTGTCGCCCTCGCAGACGGTCGGCACGCTGCCGGGCCTCGGCGCGACCGCCCCGATGAACCTCGACGGCTCGTTCAGCGTCTCGGCGCCCGTCGCCGCGTTCGCCGAGGGCACGTCCTACTCGATCGTGACCCGCAAGGCTCACGGCGTGCAGGATCCCTCGCAGGTCACCACGACCGCGATCGCCTACGAGGCGGCTCCGGCGACGGCGACCTCCACGTCGCTCACCGTCTCGCCCCAGACGACCTCGGTCGAGGGCTCGACCGTCACCCTGACGGCGACGGTCTCCCCGGCGGATGCCGCGGGTTCCGTGTCGTTCTCCGACGGTTCCGTCTCGCTCGGCTCGAACCCCGTCGCGGGCGGAACGGCCAGCGTGCAGGTCTCGACGCTCACCGCGGGTGCGCACCAGCTCTCGGCCACGTTCGTCCCGGCCGACTCCGCCGTCTTCGCGGGATCCACCGCGACCGCGGTGGCGCACCAGGTCACCCCCGTCCCCACGCAGCCGGTCTTCACCCCCGCGCTGTCGGTCTTCCTCTCCGACGGCGTCACTCCGTACACCGGCCAGCCGGTCTACACCGGTGACCAGCTCGTCGTGAAGGGCTCCGGCTACGACCCGGCCGCCAACATCGGCGGACGCGGCGTCCCCATCCCCAACACGCTCCCGCAGGGCACGTACGTCGTCTTCGGCTCGTTCCTCGAGAACTGGAAGCCGTCGGCCGGCGCTGTCGGCGCGGCGCGCAAGATCGTCTCCCAGAAGTGGGCGCTCGCCGCTGCCGTGCTCGACCAGGTGCCGACCAACTTCCAGGGCACGATCCGCTCGCAGTGGGCCGAGATCGCCACGGACGGAACCTTCACCACGACGCTCGACGTCAAGGATGCCGCCTCGGCGCTCTCCGGCGGCTCGTGGGGCGTCTACACCTATGGTGCCGGCGGCGTGAACAACGCCGCGCAGGAGAAGTCCGTCGCCGTCGACTACCGGGGCGAGCGCCCCGCCGCCCCGCAGCCGGCCCTCACCGTCACCCCGTCGTCCGGCCTCGACGCCGACGGCGCCACGGTGACCGTGACCGGAACCAACTTCGACGCATCCGCCAAGGCCCTCTACGGCCCCGGCGCGGGTGTCAACGCCGCGGGCTTCTACGCCCAGATCGGCTGGATCGACTCCACGTGGCGTCCGTCCGAGGGTGCCGTCGCGGGCAACCGCTCGAACGCCTACTCGGTGTGGGTGCAGGACGTGCAGACCGCCGCCCCCTACCTGCAGTGGACCGCGAACGCGGACGGCACGGCCGACTTCACCTGGACCGTGACGATCGACAAGGCCACCCTCGACGCCAAGGCGCGCGAGGGCGCGACCCTCGCCGCGTTCACGACCGGTGCGGGCGGCGTCGTCCAGGCCGTCAACGAGCTCGCGCAGCCGCTCACCTTCGCCGACGCCCCCGTCGTGAAGACGCTCTCCGCCGTGGCGACGAGCATCCCCAACGAGAAGGTCTCGGTCGCCGTGACGGGTGACGGCTACGCCGACATCCCGCTGCTGCCGGGCCAGGCTCAGCGCTCTCTCTACCTCGCGCTGATCCCCGCGGGCACCGACCTGGCCGCCATCGGCCAGAGCGGATCGCTGCCGAACATCGCGGTGTCGCCGGATGCCGACGGCGCGATCGAGGGCACGCTCGAGCAGCTCGCCTCGGGCCTCGACCGCACCAAGGAGTACGAGGTCATCGCCTGGCCGTCGCGCTCGAACCCCACCGAGAGCAACCTGTACGCCCGCACGCCGGTCTCGATCGACTGGGCGACGCTGTTCCCGGCGGCTCCCGAGCCGGCGAAGGACCCGAAGATCACGGTCACGCCCAGCACGGACCTCGACCCGGCCGTCGGCCACCAGCTGACCGTCTCGGGCACCGGGTACGTCGGTCCGAGCGCGGCGAACGGCGCCTACGTCGTCTTCGGCGAGAAGGCGCACTGGAGCGGATCGGGAGCCCTGCCCTCCGACGGCTGGGTCTCGCTCGCCTGGGTGATGCCGTCGCAGATCGTCGACGGCGCGTTCACCGTGACCATCGATGTGCCCGCCGGCACGCTCGACCCGTCGGTCGCGTACCACGTCGGCACCTCGGCGGCCCACGGTCTGTCGATCACCGACCGTTCGCTCGACGCCTTCGCCGACGTGACCGTCGCCCAGCCGACCGCGCCCTACGTGGCGTTCCCGTCGAGCTCGACCGTCCAGCAGGGTCAGACCCTCGCCATCACCGGCGGCGGCTTCGCCGAGGGTGACCTGGTGACGGCCATCGCCCGGTCGGAGCCCGTGACGATCGGCACCGCCACGGCCAACGCCGCCGGCATCGTGTCGTTCACCTGGGCGGTGCCCGCTGCGTTCGAGGTCGGTGCGCACACGCTCGAGCTCAGCGTCGGCGGCGTGGTGCTCGCCTCGGGCGGGTTCACCGTCGAGGCGGCGACCGTCGTCCCGACCCCCGAGGCGCCCGCGCAGGCATCCTGTGTCGCGCAGTCGGTCTCGGGAGCCAGCATCCAGTGGGGTGTCAAGGAATCCTTCCGCTCCTACGTCACCGGTCCGATCGCCAACGGCGCGATCTCGGGTGGATGGGGCGCCGGATCCGGTGCCTACAGCGCCGAGAACGACCGCGGCCGCGTGAGCTACACCGGCGCGATCCACTACACCGGTCACAGCGGTGCGCTGGATCTCACCCTGTCGAACCCGCGCATCCAGGTCACGAGCGCCTCCTCGGCGTCGCTCATCCTGAACGTGCAGTCGAAGGGCTTCAACGGCGCTCCGGACGTCAACGCCTCGGGTGTGGTCTTCGCCACCCTGTCGCTGCCGACGGCCAGCGAGACGGGCAGCCGCATCAGCTGGAACGGCGCGAGCGCCACCCTCACCGCTGCCGGAGCGGACGCCTTCGCGGGCTTCTACTCGGCGGGTGCGGCGCTCGACCCGGTGTCGTTCTCGTTCCCGCTCGGCGCTGAGGTGCCGTGCGACGCGAGCACCGACAACGCCCTCGCCGCCACCGGCGCGGACGCTCCGGTCGACGCCCTGTGGCTCGGACTCGGCGTGATGGCGTTCGGCGCCGTCCTGCTGGTCGCGGTCCGCCGCCGCGCGGAGGTCTGAACCGCCCTTCCCCGCCCCGGCTCCGGCCGGGCGTGACACCGCAGCACCGGTCCCCCTCGGGGCCGGTGCTGCGGTGTTTTGGCGGGAAGAGGGAGGACCGTGGCGCCGCACGCCGACCCCTCCGGCGCTCGTCCCGCATCGCGGGTGAGACAATGGGGTCATGGCCGACGAGCCGCAGCATCCCGAGACCCCCCGCATCATCACCGACGAGACGTCGGAGACGGTGCGGGTGCGCCGCGCGCCCAAGTACAGCGTGTTCCTGGTCCTCGGCGGCGCGCTCGGCATCCTCGCCGCGATGATCCTCACGTTCACCTTCACGGGGACCGAGGAGCCCAGCGCCGCCGGAGTGCAGTACTCGCAGATGCAGGTGTTCGGATTCCTCGCGCTCATCGGCGTGGTCGTCGGCATCGTCGTCGGCGGTGTCGTGGCCCTGCTCTTCGACCGTGCCTTCGCCCGTCGGGCGCGCGAGGTGGCCGTCGAGCACGAGACCACCCGCGTCGACGAGGGCTGACGCCCGGCACGGGCGCGCTGCAGGCGTCTGCCGGTTCAGGACAGTTCGGCGATGATCGGCTGAATCGCCGAGTCGAAGGCCACGACGTCGCCCCGGAGGCCGTCGGTCACCGCGACCGTGATCGAGCCGATCCACCACAGTCCCCGTTGCGCCAGCGGCAGCACCTGCACGTTCAGCTCGAACGAGTGCGCCCGGCGTCCTACCTGGCGCTCGTGCGCCGCGATCGCGCTGGCGTAGGCACGGTACGACGCGCCCGGTCCCGACCGCGCGGCGTGCGTGGTGTGCACCGACCGGGCGAAGGCGATGGCCGCGGCCGCGTGCGGCACGGCGGCTGCGCGCAGCTCGGCCGCGCCCTCGATGGGAAGAGCCAGCAGCGTGTCGAACCCCTCGACCAGCTCGAGCGGAATGTCGGACCGATGCGCCAGGGGCTCGACCGTCATGCCCCAGAGCTGCTCCCACTGGCGCTCGATCGCCTCATCCGCCGGGACGGCCGTCGACTCGACTCCTCGGAGCCCCGGCAGCCCCTCGGGATGACGCACCCCCAGCACCTGCCGCAGATACAGGGCGGCGAGAACCGCGGCGCCCGCGTCTTCGCGGACCACCCACTGCGGCCCGTCGGCGCTGTGCATGGCGTCAGTGTAGGGGAGCCCCCGCATCCCCCGTGCCCGCCCGGCCCCTCGTGCCCGGCCCGGCCCCGCGTGCCCGGCTGCGCCGTCGAGGGTGCCGCGTGTGCACCATCTGCGCCGTCGAGGGTGCCGCGTCTGCGCCGCCGAGCGGAGGAGATCCACGCTGCGGAGGATGGAATCCGGTGTTCCGGTCCTCCCGCCGCTCGATCTCCTCCGCTCGGCGGCAACGCGCGCAGCCGGTGTCGTGTGCCGGGGGCGGGGATGCGGGTGCTCAGGCGGCGCGGTGGAGTCCCTGCGCCACGGCGCGCATGATGTCGTGCTGCACGGCGGGCCAGTCGTGCACGATCTGCGCGTAGCCGACGCGGATCACGTGGTAGCCCATGAGGGTGAGTCGCGCGTCGTGGCGGATGTCGGCGTCGCGCTGCGCTCCCACGTGATGCGCGCCGTCGATCTGCAGCACGAGGCGATCACCGATGAGGAAGTCCACGCGGTGTCCGGCGATCCAGGCCTGCGGCACGATGCGCACCCGCATCCACCGCAGGCGCGGAACGACGAGGCTCTCCAAGCCCGAATCGGAGAATGGATGCGCCTCGGCGAGGATCTCGCGGGCGCGGCCCGGCAGGTCGAGTCGCTCGAACGCCAGCCGGTCGAAGCCCGGTGCGCGTAGGGCGGAGTCGAACACGGCGAGCGCGGCGTCGTGCGGCTGGCAGACTGCGACCACTGCGAGCATGTTCTCGAGGGGGTCCGTCAGGGCGTCGGGGCTGCGAGGAACGAGAGCGGCGGCGCGATGCACGGTGAGAGCGGCCCCATGCACCCGGCCGGCGTGGGGATGCGCGGCCACGTGGGTGCCGTCCTCGCTCAGCACCCACAGCCCGAGTCGCCGCGCCGCCGTGACGCAGGAGAGCACGACGCCGCGCTCCGCGGCCAGGCGCAGCTCGGGATCGGCATCGGGAACCGCCACCCACCGGCGCCGGATGCGGATGAGCGCGCCCTGCGCCACGGCCTCCGCGACGGTCGCGGCGGAGAAGCCCACCAGGCGCAGGCGCATGCTGCGCACGACGCCTCCCTCGGCGCGCACGAAGGCGAGGAGGGGCGGGATGCGGCTCGCCACGCGTCGAAGGGACATCACCACAGCGTCGGGCGCGCGGCATCCGCTCGGGCCGTCTCACCGGCATCGGTGGACACGAACGCACTCGGAGCTGCCGGGGGAGGACAGATCGCCGCCCCGCCCGGCACCTCGCCGCCCCGCCGATGCCGGTGGAACCCGCACCCGGCGGAGGAGATCCGGCGAAGGGAGGACGGGATAGGGGTTTTCGGCCCTCCGCTCGCTCGATCTCCTCCGCTCGCGGCCGACCACGCGCGCCAGCCCCGTCGCGCTCCGCCGCTCAGCACCGACCTCGCCGCCGACCACCACCCCGCGCCCGGGCGGGCTCCGCGCCCGGTACTCTTATCGGGTGGCTCCCGATCCCTACGCCGCCGCGGGCGTTGACACCGCCGCGGGCGATCTGGCCGTCGAACTGATGAAGTCGGCCGTGCGCCGCACCCACGGACCCGAGGTCCTGGGCGGTGTGGGCGGTTTCGCCGGACTCTTCGACGCCTCCGCGCTGCTCGGCTACACGCGTCCGCTGCTCGCGTCCAGCACCGACGGGGTCGGCACGAAGGTCGCGATCGCGCAGGCCATCGACAAGCACGACACGATCGGCCAGGACCTGGTGGGCATGGTCGTCGACGACATCGTGGTCGTGGGGGCGAAGCCGCTCTTCATGACCGACTACATCGCGTGCGGCAAGGTCGTCCCCGAGCGCATCGCCGCGATCGTCAAGGGCATCGCCGAGGGCTGTGAGGCCACGGGCACCGCCCTCGTCGGCGGCGAGACCGCCGAGCACCCGGGTCTGCTCGGCGTGAACGACTACGACGTCGCGGGAGCGGCGACCGGCGTCGTCGAGGCCGACCGGATGCTGGGCGCCGACCGCGTGCGCGCGGGCGATGCCGTCGTCGCCATCGCCTCGAGCGGTCTGCACTCGAACGGCTACTCGCTCGTGCGTCACATCGTCGCGGGCGCCGGCATCCAGTACGGCGACCAGGCCGCCGACTTCGGCACCACGTGGGGCGAGGCGCTCCTCGAGCCGACCCGCCTGTACACGACGCCCGTCCTCGCGCTCATCGACGAGCTCGGCGCCGACGTCCACAGTCTCAGCCACGTGACCGGCGGCGGGATCGCCGCGAACCTGGCCCGCGTCCTGCCGCAGGGCACGTGGGTGGATGTCGACCGGTCCACGTGGTCGCCCGCGCCGGTCTTCCGCGTGCTCGCCGACCTCGGCGGTCTCGCCCTGCCCGACACCGAGGGAACGTGGAACCTGGGTGTCGGCTTCTTCGCCGTCATCGCCGCTTCCCGGGTCGATGCGGCATCCGCCGTGCTCGCACGCCACGGCATCGACGCGTGGCAGGTGGGCGTCGTCGGTGACGGCGCACGCCCGGCCGGCGACTTCGAACAGGGCGCCAAGGGCGTCGACGGCGGCGCCGTGCGCCTCGTGGGAACCTACGCCGACGCGGCGCGAGACGGAGCGAAGTAACACCCCATGTGCGGCATCGTCGGCATGGCGGGTCAAGGCCCCGTCAACCAGGACATCTACGACTCGCTCCTGCTCCTGCAGCACCGCGGGCAGGACTCGACCGGCATCGCCACCGCCGAGGGCAGCGGGATCTTCCACATCGCCAAGGCGAAGGGGCAGGTGCGCGAGGCCTTCCGCACCCGCGACATGCGGGCTCTCCTGGGTGAGATCGGCCTCGGTCACGTGCGCTACGCGACCAAGGGCACGGCCTCGAACGAGGAAGAGGCGCAGCCCTTCTACGTCAACGCGCCGTATGGCATCGTGCTGGTGCACAACGGCAACCTGACGAACACGCGAGAGCTCACGAAGGAGCTCTTCTCGAAGGACCGCCGGCACCTCAACACGAGCTCCGACACCGAGCTGCTCGTCAACGTGCTCGCCAATGAGCTGCAGGCCGAGATCCCCGGCCCCGACCTCGATCCCGAGCAGGTGTTCCGCGCCGTCGGGCGCGTGCACGACCGCGTCGAGGGGTCGTACGCGGCCATCGCGCTCATCGCGGGCTACGGGCTCCTCGCCTTCCGCGACCCGTTCGGCATCCGCCCGCTCATCCTCGGTGTGCGCCGCGCGGCGAACGGTCACGAGGAGTGGGTCGTGACCTCCGAGTCGCTCGTGCTCGAGAACGGCGGATTCGACATCGTCCGCGACGTCGCCCCGGGCGAGGTCATCTTCATCACCCTCGACGGCACGCTGCACTCCCGCCAGTGCGCGAGCGAGACGACCCTGGCCCCGTGCTCGTTCGAGTACGTCTACCTCGCGCGTCCCGACTCGGTCATGAACGGCATCGCGGTGTACGAGTCCCGTCTTCGGATGGGGGAGCGCCTGGCCGACACGATCGCCAAGCACACCCCGGTCGAGTCGATCGACGTGGTCATGCCCATCCCCGACTCGGCGCGTCCCGCGGCGATGCAGGTGGCCCGCAAGCTCGGCATCGAGTACCGCGAGGGCTTCTACAAGAACCGCTACGTCGGCCGGACGTTCATCATGCCCGGGCAGGCGGTACGCAAGAAGAGCGTGCGCCAGAAGCTCAACGCGATGTCGAGCGAGTTCAAGGGCAAGAACGTGCTGCTCATCGACGACTCGATCGTGCGCGGGACCACCAGCAAGGAGATCATCCAGATGGCGCGGGATGCGGGCGCCGCATCCGTGATCTTCGCCTCGGCCGCGCCGCCGGTGCGCTACCCGCACGTGTACGGCATCAACATGCCGTCGCGTCACGAGCTCGTCGCCCACGGTCGCACGATCCCCGAGATCGCGACGGAGCTCGGCGCCGACTACATGGTCTACCAGGAGGTCGAGGACCTGAAGGCCGCGATCCTCGAGGGTTCCGACATCACCGAGCTCGACATGAGCTGCTTCGACGGCAACTACGTGACGGGAACCGTGTCGGACGAGTATCTGGCCTGGGTCGAGGGCACCCAGACGTCGTGACGGCGGTCGGCCGCAGCCGGGGTGCTGCGGCGCTCGCCGTGCTCGGCATCGTGCTGTTCGCGTTCTCGCTGCGCACGGCCGTGGCCTCACTGTCGCCGGTCATCGATCAGATCGGGCGGGACTTCCCGCTCTCTCCGAGCCTCGTGGGCCTCATCGGCACCGCCCCGCCGGTCTGCTACGCGGTGTTCGGCATCGTGACGCCCGCGCTCGAGGCCCGAGTGGGTCTTCGCCGCCTCGTGCCGGCGGCGATCGCCGTGGCGGCCCTCGGCCTGTTCGGCCGCGCGCTGGCGGGCGACGCACTGATGCTCCTGCTCGCGACGGTGCTGGTGTTCGCGGCGGTCGGTGTGGGAAACGTGCTGCTGCCGCCGTTGGTGAAGCGCTACTTCCCCGACCGCATCGGCCTCATGACGACGGTGTTCACGACGACGATGGCGCTCGCGACGTTCGTGCCGCCCCTGATCGCCGTGCCGGTGGCCGAGGCCACCGACTGGCGGGTCTCCCTCGGCATCTGGGCGGTGTTCGGCGTGCTGGCCGTGGTGCCGTGGCTCGTGCTCGGACGCGGGGGCGACGTCCGCGCCGAGGACCCTGCGCGGACGTCGGGCCGGGTCCTGCGGCGGATGTGGGGGCTCCCGATGACCTGGGCGTTGATCTGCGGCTTCGCGGTCACCTCGGGTACGGCGTACACCGCCTTCGCCTGGCTGCCGCTCATCCTCGTCGACACCGCCGGGGTGACCGGCGCACAGGCCGGCGCGCTGCTCTCGCTCTTCGCCGTGATGGGTCTGCCGTGCTCCCTCGCGGTGCCGCTCGTCATCACGCGGTTCCGCCGCGGTGTGCCGGTGCTGTTCGCCGTCGCCGTCATGGGCGGCCTGGGCGGGTCGATGGGGCTTCTGTTCCTGCCCGGCACGGCGACGTGGCTGTGGGTGGCGCTGCTCGGCGTCTGCCCGCTGCTCTTCCCCGTCGTGCTCGTGCTGCTGAGCCTCCGCACGCGCACGCACGACGCCGCGGTGGCGTTGAGCGGTGTGGTGCAGAGCGTCGGCTACGCGATCGCCGCGCTGTTCCCGTTCGCGGTCGGCATCATCCACACCGTCACCGGAGGATGGACGGTGCCGATCGCACTGCTCGCCGGACTCGCTCTGGTCGCCATCCCCGCGGGCATCGTCGCATCACGACGGCGCACGGTGGAAGAGGAGTGGGAGCGTCGCCACGGAACGTGGTGACGCAGGCGAGGCGACAGCGGCGTTCTCGCTCCGGGATGCCGAAGGCGGGAACGCCGAACGTCAGCGGGCGCTTTCGAGGGTGTCTTCGTCCTCGTCTTCGTCCGAATACTCGTCGGCCCACTTGTCGACGTATTCGTTCTCGTCGCTCGGGTGTCCGAGCTCGCGTTCCAGTGCGGCGTAGTTCACCGATGGGCTGAAAGACTTCAGCTCGCGGGCGATCTTGGTGTGCTTCGCCTTCTGACGGCCACGCCCCATGCGAGACCCCCTCATGTTCTGACGGCTAAGGGCTGCAGCTCGCGCCCATCGCATCCACGTTTCCGGCGCGGAGCCGGTAAGAGTAGCATCCAGAATAACACGGTGGCTCCCGGTGATCGCCGCGCCGCCACCCTCGGAGGGGCTATGAGTCTGCCAGGCGATGGACCGGTCGTCCTCGGAGCCGTCCCGGATCTGCCGGCCCACGTCTGGGCCGAGGCGGCGCGCTACGCGGCGCTGTTCGACCGGCCGCTGGTCGTGGCCCACGTCGACGTCACGCAGTTCGTCGCCGCATCCGATCCCGACGGCGTCTCCCACAGTGCACCGGGTGCTCCGGTCGCACGCGCCGCGGGCCTGGACGCGGTTCACCGAGCGGCGGCGACCGCCCTCGACGGTGCCGAGATCGCATGGAGCGTGCGGGCGCTCATCGGGGATCCCGCCACGGCGCTGAAGGATCTGGCGGATGAGGTCGATGCCGCCGTGATCGTCGTCGGCACCCGGCGGCGAGGGCTCGGCGAGACGCTCCGCGAGTTCTTCACGGGGTCGGTCGCCGCGCGCCTCGCCCACCGGCAGCATCGGTCGGTGCTGGTCGTGCCGTCGCAGACACCGATCCCCGCCGGCGATCCCTGGGTGGAGTGACCCTCAGTCGTCGCGAAGGGCGCGCGTCACCTCGCGTGCGGCATCGTCGAGCGCTCGTTCGAGAGCATCGACCAGACTCGTCGACAGCGTTCCCCCGTGGGCCACGTGGGTGCGCAGATCCGCGCGGACCTGCGTGCGGAACTGCGTGATGACGCCGTCCGCGCGGCGCACGAGCTCGCGCGTCTCGGTGCGCTCGTCGTCGGCCGGCGGCGGGGGTGGGGCGTCGCGGTCGGCGCGTGCGGCGGCGGCGAGGTCTGCGCGCAGGCTCTTCATCGCCTCGCGCACGTTGCCGCGCACCTCCTGCGCGATGAGGCGGACGGAGTCGGCGAGGTCGGACTCGATGCCCTCCAGCTCGCCGGTGCGTGCGGCCACTTCGGCGCGTCCGTCCTCGGTGATCGCATAGACGGTCTTGCGTCCGTCGACCGACTTCGTGACCAGACCCTCTTCCTCGAGCTTCGACAGCCGCGGGTAGATGGTGCCGGCACTGGGGGTGTACGTGCCGCCGGTGCGATCCGACAGGGCCTGCATGAGGTCGTACCCGTGCCGCGGGGCCTCGTCGAGCAGGCTCAGCAGGTACAGGCGCAGGTCGCCGTGGGAGAAGACGGGGGTCATTACAGCTCCTCGGAGAAGGCGGGCTCGACGGGGGTGCGGCGCACGACCGTCACGTCGCCCGAGACCGAGTTGGCCCGGACGTCGACGAAGCTGCCGCTGAGCTCACCCGTCGACCCGGTGTAGTTGGTGGTGAGGCCGGTGCCGCGACCGGAGTGCACGACGCCGTCGATCTGGATGCGTCCGCTGACGCTGCGGACGACGTAGTTGGCGGGAACGGGGGCGTCGAGGCGGATGGTGGTGTCGCCGGAGACCGTGTTGACGCCGATCTGGTGCACGGGCCCCATCGCGTCGATGAGGAGGGCGCCCGACACGATGTCCACCGTCGCCTTGGTGATCTCGCCCGACGCCGCGACGTCGCCCGACACGCTGTTGGCGCTGAGCGGGCCCACGAGGCCGCGGGCCTGGACGTCGCCCGACACGGCGTTGACGGTGAGGGCTCCGGTGAGCCCGTCGACGATCACGTCGCCGGAGACGGTGTTGACGCGCGCGTCCGTCGCGAGTCCCGAGACGAGCGCGCTGGCGCTGACGACGCCCAGCGTGACGGCGACGTCGCGCGGGACGGCCACGCTGATCTCGGCCTTGGGGCCTCCGGAGCCGAAGTTGCGGAACACCTCGAGGAAGTTGTCCCACCGCAACTGCGGGTGGTCGATCTCGACCGCGCCGTCCTCGGCCGAGATGCGCAGCGGCTTGGTCGTGACGCTGTGGATCTCGATGCGCGCGCCGGGGTCGTCGTGCGCCACGAGATCGATCTCACCTCCGACGAGCCCGATCTTGAGGGTGCGGATGTCCTCCAGGTCGATCACCCGGGTCTCGCCGGGTTGGATGAGCCACTTCTCGGGTGCCATGTCGGTCTCCTAGGTCGAGGTCGAGATATATCGCGTTGCCGTGAGAGTAACACGATATATCTCGAAATGGCAGAGAGTCCGACGCGGAGTGCGCGCCGTGCGCGGATCAGGCGGGCTTGCTCGCCCGGATCGTGTAACTCAGCGGGGCCACCCCGGCGCGGTCTCCGGACAGCGCCCATTCGCCGTCGCCGCGGTCGGTCATCTGGCCGGGCAGGGCGTTCCACGGCACGCTGTCGTGCTCGACGAGTGTCGTGAGCACCAGCCCCGCCTCGAGCAGTGCGGTGACGATCTCGCCGAGCGAGTGGTTCCACTCGTAGGTCTTCGTGGCCGTCAACGGACGCGAAGTGGGGACGTACGAGCTGTCGTCGTCCCAGGCCAGCGGCTCGTCGCGCTCGAAGTAGGAGTACCGCAGATGCAGATCGTCGTCGAGGGTCTCATCCATCGCCCACAGGATGGGGTGGGCCTCGCGCACGAACAGGGTGCCGCCGGGAGCGAGGAGGGCTGCGACCGTCTGGGCCCAATCGTGGATGGCGGGAAGCCAGCAGAGCGCGCCGATCCCGGTGTAGACGAGGTCGAAGCCTCCCGCGGGCAGGACCTGCGCCGCATCCCGCACATCGGCGCGGACGAACGAGACGGTATCGCCGGTCTCCGCGACCAGGCGCCGAGCCTCCTCGATGGAGCGCTCCGAGAAATCCAGTCCGACGACCTCCGCGCCCAGACGCGCGAGCGAGAGCGTGTCGGTTCCGATGTGGCACTGCAGGTGCGCGACCCGCAGGCCCGCGACATCGCCGAGGCGCGCGCGATCGAAGCGGACGACGTCCGAGAGCGCCGCGCGGTCGGTGATGTACCGGGCGACGTCGTACCCGGAGCCGTCGCGGGCCGCGTGCAGTTCCGCACGGTCGTCCCAGTTCCGGCGGTTGGCGTCGCGGAACGGGGCGGTCGCATCCTCGCGTGCATCGGTCATGTCCGCCACGCTATCGAGTCCGCGCCGCGATGCACTTGACGTTGACGCGACGTCAACGCCTACGGTCGGAGACGCGACGAGGACGGGGCGGAGGAGCAGACATGGAGTGGTCGATCCAGGAGATCGCCCGGCTGACCGGGACGACCAGCAGGACGCTGCGCCACTACGGCGACATCGGGCTCCTGCAGGCCAGCCGCGTGGGGCGCGGCGGACTCCGCCACTACGACGATCGCGCTCTCGTGCGCCTGCAGCGGATCCTGCTGCTGCGCGAACTGGGGCTGGCGCTGTCGGACATCGCCGCCGTCCTCGACCGGGAGAGGTCGGAGGAACAGGCGCTCGCCGCCCATCTGGGCTGGCTGCGCGATGAACAGGACCGCCTCGTGCGACGGATCGCCTCGGTCGAGGCCACGCTCGCGACGCTGACAGAAGGAGGAGAACTGATGGCAGAGACCATGTTCGACGGATTCGACCACACGGCGCACCGCGCCGAGGTGGTGGAGCGATGGGGTGCCACGGCCGACGCCCGATCGCACGAGTGGTGGACGTCGATGGATGCGGGTGCCGCGGCCGACTGGCAGGGGCACGCCTCCGCGCTCGCCCGGGCGTGGATCGACGCGGCGGAGCGCGGCATCCCGGTGGACGGCCCGGAGGCGCAGGCGCTGGCCGAGCGGCACGTGCGGTGGCTCACGGCGATCCCGGGCACCCCCGCATCCGCGGAGGGCGGGGACACCGCGGGCTACCTGCGCGGACTCGGTGATCTGTACGTCGCCGACGACCGCTTCGCCGCGGTCTACGGCGGAGAGGTCGGAGCGCGTTTCGTCTGCGACGCGCTGCACCGCTACGCGGATCTCCGGCTGTGAACGCAGAAAGAGGGGCGCACCACGCGAGTGGTGCGCCCCTCTTTCTGGTCTCAGGCGCGGCTGTTTCCCCGGACCACTCGGATCAGGAAGGCGATCAGCGCGATCAGGCCGATGATGATGGCCGTCCAGAGCAGAAACTCCAGGCCCTGGCCGATACCACCGATGATCGCCAGAACGATGGCGACGACAATGATGATCAGAAGTGCAATGTTCATGCGATTCTCCTCGCTCTTGCCGGACGTCTGTGGGGAGATCGCATCGACATCCGGATGCCTCGTAGGCACAGCACAACGCTCCCACTTCCCTGGGTGATGGCGCCGGGGGCTTGACGGTTCTCCTCCTACGGTGATAGCGCGTAACGGCGCGTGGTCGCCGGTGTCAACCCGCCGTCCGGCATCCGGCGCGCGGCCTAACGTCGAGATCGGACACCCGCGCGCGGCGGGCTACGAGGAGGGCGGCACCATGCCGGACGGACGCGGGGCGAACAGCCTGAAGGATCCCGAGCTCTACGAGGCGCTCCGCGAGGACGGCGCCTCGAAGGAGAAGGCGGCGCGCATCTCGAACGCCGCCGCCCGCGACGGTCGCGGCACGGTCGGGGCCCGCGGCGGACGCAGCGGCGACTACGAGGAGTGGACCGTCCGGGAGCTGCGCTCCCGCGCCAAGGAACTCGGCCTCACCGGGTATTCGTCCGCGCGCAAGGCCGATCTCATCTCGGCACTGCGCGAGCACTGACGTGGCGAAGCTGACCCGGGTCGACCCGGGCGCGGATACGGGCATCCAACGCACGCGCTCCGGTAAGGGCTTCCGCTACACGGGTCCCAACGGCCGCGCCGTGTCGGCCGCCGACCGGCGCCGCATCGAGGCGCTCGTCATCCCGCCGGCCTGGAACGACGTGTGGATCTGCCGGGATGCCCGAGGGCACATCCAGGCCGTGGGCACCGACGACGCCGGTCGCCGCCAGTACCTGTACCACCGCGACTGGTCGGCGGGCAGGGACAAGGGCAAATACGCCCGTGCGCTCGCCCTCGCCGAGGCGCTGCCCCGTGCGCGGGGGCGCGTGACCACCGCGCTCCGCCAGGGCGAGGACTCCCGCGACACGGTGCTCGCCGCCGCCTTCCGGCTGCTGGATGCGGGTGCGCTCCGGATCGGATCCCGTGCGTACCTGAAGCGCGGCGGGGGGCGCGGGCTCACCACGCTGCAGCGCCGCGACGCGCAGATCGAGGCGGGTGTCGTGCACCTCGAGTTCCCGGCGAAGAGCGGCGTGCGCGCCCGCATCGACATCGACGACGAGGACCTCGCCGTGGTGCTCGAGCAGCTGCGGGCGGGCAAGCCCCGGGCCACGCTCCTGGCCTACCGACGGGGGCGCAAGCGCATCGCGCTCGCGCCGTCCGAAGTCAACGCCTACATTCGCGCCCTCACCGGGGGATCCTTCACCGCCAAGGACTTCCGCACCCTGCGCGGAACGATCGCCGCCGCCGAGGCGTTGGCACGGCTCGGGCACGCCGAGACGACACGGGCGCGCAAGGTCAACGAGCGCGAAGCGGTGCGCGCCGCATCCGCCCAGCTCGGGAACACCCCCGCGGTCGCGCGCAGCAGCTACATCGACCCGCGGGTCTGGCGCGCGTACGGTCGGGGGAACCTGCTCGACCTGTCGATCTCGCCCGAGACGGCTGTCGCGCGGTTGCTCCGGGAGTGAGCGATAACGTGGCGGCGTGACTCCGGCCCCGATCCGCCCCACCGCCGCGCAGCTGGGCCTCGTGGTCCTGGGCGGGGCGATCGGCACGGCGGCGCGCGCAGGGCTGCTGTTGATCGACGCGCCGGGCTGGACCACCGTCGCCGTGCCCGTCATCAACGTGGTCGGCGCCTTCCTGCTGGGGCTCCTCACCGGTGTGCTGTCGCGACGTGCCCCGTCGCCGCGCGCGGGGGCGGCGCGGCAGCTGATCGGCACCGGCGTGCTGGGCGGTTTCACGACCTACAGCACCTTCGCCGTGCAGGCCGTCGACGGCGCGACCCTCGTGGTCACGGTCGCGACGGCGCTCCTCGGCGTCGCCGCGGCGGTGGGCGGGCTGTCGCTGGGCGGATGGCGGAGGGCCGCATGACCCCCCTCCTCTTCGTGCTCGTGGCGCTCGCCGGCGGCGTGGGTGCGGGAGCCCGCTACCTGCTCGACCTCGGTGTGTCAGCCCTGACCGGCGACCGGTTCCCCTGGGGGATCCTCGTCGTCAACGTGACGGGATCGTTCGCGCTGGGTCTCCTCACGGGGGCGACCTCGGATGCGGCGGTCCTCGCCGTCATCGGAACGGGTCTTCTCGGCGGGTTCACGACGTTCAGCACGGTGGCGTCGGTGAGCGCCGTGATGCTCTCGGAGCGCCGCACCCCGGCGGCGGTGGCCAACACGCTGGGCACGCTGGCCGGAGCGGTCGCGGCGGCCGCGGGCGGACTCGCGCTGGGGATGCTTCTCACCCGTTGAGACCCGGCGCAAGCGCCGCTGATCATCAGGCGACGCATGCGATACTGGCCCCGGTTCCTCCGAGGATCCCGTCGCCGTCACGGCGACCCCGCAGCGCCGGGTCCGTCCGGCCCATCACGAAGGCGCTCCCGTGTCACAGCTGGCCGTTCTGAGCTTGAGAAACCGCGCGCTGATCGCGCTGGTCACGATCGTGGCCGCCGTGTTCGGCGGGCTCGCCCTGGCGAACCTCAAGCAGGAGCTCATCCCCTCCATCGAGCTGCCGGTGCTCTCGGTCGTCTCGACCTACCCTGGCGCTTCCCCCGACGTCGTCAACAACGACGTGTCGACGCCGATCGAGTCGGCCATCCAGGGCGTTCCGGGCCTGGAGTCGACCACCGCGACGAGCACCACGAACGCGTCGATCATCCAGGCGTCGTTCACCTACGGCACCGATCTGGCCACCGCCGAGCAGAAGATCCTGCAGGCGATCAACCGCATCGAGTCGCAGTTGCCGACGGATGTGGTGCCCACCGTGATCTCGGCCAGCATCGACGACTTCCCCGTCATCCAGCTCGCGGTCACCGGTTTCGACGACGCGGAGACCGCGCAGGCGGCGCTCGAGGCGAGCGTCGTGCCCGAGCTCGAAGACGTCGAGGGCGTCAACGCGGCGCAGATCGTCGGCGGCACCGGCCAGCGGGTCACCGTGACGCCCGATCAGGCGCAGCTCGCGGAACGCGGGTTCACGCAGCAGGCGATCACCGACGCGCTCGACGCCAACGGCGTGCTCTTCCCGGGCGGCGAGATCACCGAGGGTGATCAGACCCTGACCGTGCAGACGGGATCGAAGCTCACCTCGGTCGAGGAACTGGCAGCGCTTCCCCTCGTCCCCTCCGACGCCGCTCAGGCCGGCGCCGGGCTCGTGACCATCGGCGATGTGGCGACGGTCGTCGAGGGGCCGGACCCGGTGACCTCGATCTCGCGGGTCGACGGACAGCCCGCGCTCACGATCGCGGTGACCAAGCTCCCCTCGGCCAACACGGTGGATGTGTCCCGGGGCGTCCTGGCGGCCCTGCCCGGCCTCGAGGACGCGCTCTCGGGCGCCACGTTCACGGTCGTCTTCGACCAGGCGCCGTTCATCGAGCAGTCGATCGCGGCGCTGGCCGAAGAGGGACTGCTCGGCCTCGCCTTCGCGGTGATCGTGATCCTCATCTTCCTGATGTCGGTGCGCTCCACCCTCGTGACCGCGATCTCGATCCCGACGAGCGTTCTGCTCACCTTCGTCGGCATCCAGGCCTTCGGCTACTCGCTCAACATCCTGACGCTCGGTGCGCTGACGATCGCGATCGGGCGCGTGGTGGACGACTCGATCGTCGTCATCGAGAACATCAAACGGCACTACGTCGAGGGGGCCGACAAACGCACGGCGATCCTGCTCGCCGTGCGCGAGGTCGCGACCGCGATCACCGCGTCGACGCTCACCTCGGTGGCGGTATTCCTGCCGATCGCCTTCGTGGGCGATCTGACCGGCGAGCTGTTCCGCCCGTTCGCGCTCACCGTCACGATCGCGATGATCGCCTCGCTCGTGGTCTCGCTCACGATCGTGCCGGTCCTGGCCTACTGGTTCCTGCGTCCCGGCAAGCCCGTGGTCGACGAGCACGGCACGGTCATCGACCCCGAAGACCCGGCCGCTCCGCCGAGCCGGCTGCAGAAGGCGTACCTGCCCGCGCTCCGGTGGACCCTGAACCACAGTGTCGCGACATTGCTCCTCGCAGTCCTCGTCCTGGGCGGGACGATCGCCCTCATCCCGTTCATGAAGATCAACTTCCTGGGTGACAGCGGGCAGAACACCCTCACGGTCACGCAGGAGCTCGGCCCGGCGGCGAGCCTGGACGCCGAGGATGCGGCCGCGCAGCGCGTGGAGGAGGCGTTGGCCGACGTCCCCGGCGTCGAGACGATCCAGGTCTCGATCGGATCGAGCGGCTCGGCGCTCCGCGACGCGTTCAGCGGCGGCGGCGCGGGCATCACCTACTCGATCACGACCGACACCGACGCCGATCAAGCCACCGTGCGCGCCGACGTGCAGAGCGCGGTCGCCGACCTCGATGACGTCGGCACGCTCACGGTCGCCGCCTCGGGCGGAGGCTTCGGATCGAGTGACATCGAGGTCGACGTCACGGCGCCCGACGGCGCGACGCTGGCCGACGCCACCGACGCGGTCGTGGCCGCGCTCGAGACGCAGGACGGCGTCAGCCAGGTCACGAGCAACCTCTCGGCCTCACTGCCCTACATCGCGGTCGTGGTCGACCGGGACGCCGCCGCCGAACGGGGCCTGTCGGAGGTCGCCGTCGGTGCGCTCGTCTCGAACACGATGCAGCCGCGCCAGATCGGATCCATCGAGATCGACGAGACCGCGGTCACCGTCTACCTCGCGGCGCCGTCGGAGCCGGTGAGCATCGACGAGCTGCGGGCGCTGACCATCCCGACCGCCGCGGGTCCCGTGCGACTCGACGAGCTCGCGAGCATCGATCAGACCGAGGGGCCGACCTCCATCACGACGCAGCGTGGTCAGCGCACGGCCACCGTCACGGTGTCGCCCGCATCCGACGACCTCACCGCCGCATCGGCGGCGGTGACCGCCGCGCTCGAGGCGACCGATCTGCCGCAGGGCGCCGACGCCGAGGTGGGCGGCGTGCTCACCCAGCAGCAGCAGGGCTTCGCACAGCTGGGTCTGGCCATGCTCGCGGCCATCCTGATCGTCTACGTCATCATGGTGGCGACGTTCCGCTCGCTGCGCCAGCCGCTGTGGCTGCTGATCTCGGTGCCGTTCGCGGCCACCGGGGCGGTGCTGTTGCAGGTCGTGAGCGGCGTTCCGCTGGGCATCGCCTCGCTCATCGGCGTGATCATGCTCATCGGCATCGTGGTGACCAACGCCATCGTGCTCGTCGACCTCGTGAATCAGTATCGCGAGAAGGGGCTGAGCACCTACGAGGCGACGATCGCCGGCGGGTCGAGACGCCTCCGGCCGATCCTCATGACCGCGCTGGCGACCATCTTCGCCCTGACGCCGATGGCGTTGGGCATCACCGGCCACGGCGGCTTCATCTCGCAGCCGCTCGCGATCGTGGTCATCGGCGGTCTGGTGTCCTCCACCGTCTTGACGCTCCTGGTGCTGCCGACGCTCTACAACCTGGCCGAGGGTGCGAAGGAGAGACGTGCCGCACGCCGCGGGACGAACGACGGGGATCCGGGCGATGCGCCGGGCGCAACCGACGCCCCGACGCCCGGCGACGGGCATCCGACGTCGCGCCGAGAACTGCGGCACGGCTCGGCCGTGTGACGGGTCGGCACGCGATCGGCGCGGCGCCCGGCTCCGGGGTCGTCGGCTCCGGGGCCGTCACGGCGATGCGCTCGGCGGCCATGGCCGGTTCGGGTGTCGTCGCGCGTGCGGGCGCCGCAGCGACCTGACGGACGGCGGCACCCGCCGTCGCGAGGGCGGGCCGGTCGGCGGGGGCGGTCTCGTGCGCGACAGCAGCCGTCTGTGCAGCAGCCGCTCGTGCCGCCTCGGCGCGGGTCGCGCAGGCGGTCAGTGCGCTCAGGAAGACACCGGACCAGCCGAACATCGCACCGAAGGCGATGACTTCGAACAGGGCCAGGTTGATCGTCCCGGCGACGAACACCCACGCGCCCGCGAACAGGAAGACGAAGACCAGCCCGGTGGCGCCGAGGAGGCGCCGCGGCATCCGGTGCATCATGAACGGACTCGTGACCAGCAGCCCGGCGAAGCCGAGCACCATGGCCGCGGCCACGTTGTCGTGCACGAAGTGGTTGAGCGTGAGCGGCACGCATCCGACGAGTGCCAGGTTGACCCCGATCACCGAGAACAGGACACGGGCGGTGCGGCCCGTCCCGCGGCGCACATGGGTCCCCTCGAGCGCCCGCAGCGCGCGTGCCGCGGCGCGGGCGAAGAGCACGACGGCGCTGCCGCCGACGATGAGCGACCCGTTGAAGAACGCACCGGACGCGTTCTGGAAGGTGCCGAGTCGGCTGAAGTGCAGCAGCCACCACTGCTGATCTGTCGTGGTGACCACCGAGATGCTGATGCCGACCACGAGGATCACGAGCACCAGCAGCGCGAGCGGCATGGCCTCGGCCGCCAGCAGCGCCGACAGGGCGACACGGAGTCCCCGGTCGCGCGGCGGCGTGGGGCGCGGGTGCGCCGGACGGATCGAGAAAGCAGAAGAAGAGACAGCAAGAAGCATGTTGGGGGTACCCTCCACCCAGACGGACACCGAATCCAACCGGTGTTGCCGCTGTACCCCTGTTCACGCACCGGATGGCGAGTACCGGGACCGCGTCCCGACACGGCGGCGGATGCCGCTGTGGCAACGATATCCGCCGGAGATTAACGCGGAAGGCGCGCGGTGTTACTGCGTGACTCGGGGAGTCACGCGTGGCCGCGCACGGGGGTGCTCAGCCGATGAGCGAGATGCCCCAGGACAGCTCCCAGGACTCGCCCGGAGCGAGTCGGCGCAGATCGATTCCGGAGTTCAGCGCGTCGGCCGGCGCGGTCATCGGCTCGATCGCGACGGCGAGCTCGTGCCCGGGGTAACGATCGGTCGTGAAGACCTGCAGGTGCGTGAATCCGGCGCCCGCCCAGAGTTCGAGCCGCCGCCCGTCGGGGCAGTGGAGGATCCCGCGGATGCGTCCGTCGGCGCCCGCGCGGATGCCGGTGTACGCGGTGTCGAGCGTGACATCGCCCACGCGCCGCGGTGTGCGGAGGTCGTGCGCGGCGTCGACGGGCTCCGCCGCGACCGGCAGATTGCGTTCGTCGGTGCGGATCCAGGTCTCGGCATCGACTTCGAGCAGAAGGTCGGCCGTCGGCGTGTCGGAGACGCACAGGTACGGATGGGTGCCGAGCGCGACGGGGGCGGTCTCCGCGCCGATGTTCGTGATCACGTGCGTCACGGCGAGCCCGTCCGCCGTGAGCGCGTAGGTCACCCGCGTGTCCAGGTGGTACGGATAGCCCGTCTGCGGGAACACCTCGGCGGCGAGCGTCACGGCGCCCGGCGTGGTCTCGACCGCGCGATAGGGCGTGAAGCGCAGCAAGCCGTGCGAGGCGTTGCCGAGCGCAGGCTCCGAGATGGCCAGCTGGCGGACCGTGCCGTCGTCATCCCACCGTCCGTCGCGCACGCGGTTCGGCCAGGGCACGAGCACGACGCCGGATGCGGCGGGCGCGGGGATGCCGTCGCGATAGCGGGGGACGAGGTCGACCTCGCCGATGCGCAGCGCCCGCAACGACGCCCCGACCTCGGTGATCTCGGCCGACCCGGCGTCGGAGGTGAGGACGTGACGGAAACCGGTGGGATCGGCGCTCATCGCACCAGCGTAGGACGTGCCCGGGGTCTTCTCAGCCGGCGGGGATACACTGGACCGTCGGCTCCGGACCCCGCGATTGTCTGCGGATGGGTTTGTGAGTCCTTGGGGGCCGATGGTGAGCGCCGATCGGCGAGCATGACCACCATCGAAAATGGCCCCCGGCCGACGGATGTCCGGGTCTGTCTGCGCGTGCGCGCGCAGCGCTGTTCTCGTGTGAGAGAACCCAGGAAGATCACCATGCCCAAGAACAAGAAGCCCGCCGGCGGTCGCGCCGCGAAGAACTTCGAGCCGCGCTACGGCGCCGGAACCTCGTTCCAGGACCGCAAGCGTCGTCCGGGTGAGGCGTCGGCCGGAACGGCCGGCTCGAAGAGCCCCGGTCACCGCGGACACCGTCCCGCCGAGACCGAGGGCGCCGCTCCCAAGCGCCGCTGGAACGCGCAGGAGCGCGCCGGCCGCGACGAAGCCCGCGGCATCCGCACGCACAGCCGCGACGCGCGGTCGTTCGGCGACCGTCCCGCGCGTTCGGATGAGCGTCCCCGTCGTTCGTTCGACGACCGTCCGGCCCGTTCGAACGACCGGCCCGCCCGTTCCTTCGGCGACCGTCCGGCGCGTTCGTACGACGATCGGCCCGCGCGTTCGTACGACGATCGTCCCGCTCGTGCGAACGATCGCCCCGCGCGTTCGTTCAACGACCGTGCGGCGCGTTCGGATGACCGTCCCCGTCGTTCGTTCGACGACCGTCCGGCCCGTTCGAACGACCGGCCCGCCCGTTCCTTCGGCGACCGTCCGGCGCGTTCGTACGACGACCGGCCCGCGCGTTCGTACGACGATCGTCCCGCTCGTTCGAACGAGCGCCCCGCGCGGTCGTTCAACGACCGTCCGGCGCGTTCGGATGACCGTCCCCGTCGTTCGTTCGACGACCGTCCGGCCCGTTCGAACGATCGCCCCGCGCGGTCGTTCGGCGACCGTCCGGCGCGCTCGAACGATCGTCCGGCTCGTTCATTCGACGACCGTCCGGCGCGCTCCGAGCGCCCCGCGCGTCGCACCGACGCACCCGGCCGTTCCGACTGGACCGGCACCGCGGCGAAGGCGCACGAGCAGCACGTCGACGTCGTGCACGAGCGTCTCGAGGCGCAGGCCGTCGCGGCCGCGGCCGTCGACGGTCAGGGATTCGGCGACCTCGGCATCGGGCAGAACATCGTCCGCGTGCTCGACGAGATGGGCGCCACCAGCCCGTTCGCGATCCAGGCGGCCACGATCCCCCCGATCCTCGAAGGTCGTGACGTGCTCGCCCGTGGCCGCACCGGCTCGGGCAAGACCATCGCGTTCGGCGCCCCGCTCGTCGAGCGGATCCTGCGCGCGCAGGCCGGCACGAAGCGCGAGTTCGGCCGGTCGCCCAAGGCCCTGATCCTCGCCCCGACGCGCGAGCTCGCACTGCAGATCGACCGCACGGTGCAGCCCATCGCGCGCAGCGTCGGCCTCTTCACCACCCAGGTCTACGGCGGTGTGCCGCAGGCCCGCCAGGTGGGCGCGCTCAAGAAGGGCGTCGACATCGTCATCGGCACCCCGGGTCGTATCGAAGACCTGCTCAACCAGGGCAAGCTCGATCTGTCCGACGTGCAGGTCGCGGTGCTCGACGAGGCCGACCACATGGCGGAGCTGGGCTTCGCGGAGCCGGTGCAGCGCATCCTGCGTCGCACCGCCGAGGGCAGCCAGAAGCTGCTGTTCTCGGCGACGCTCGACCGTGAGGTCGCCGCGCTCGTCGACGAGTTCCTGGTGAACCCCGCCGTCTACGAGGTGGCCGGGGAGACCCAGGAGAGCAGCACGATCGATCACCGCGTGTTCGTGATCGACCACCGCGACAAGTCCGAGATGCTCGCATCGCTCGTGGACCGTGACGGCAAGACGCTCGTCTTCTCGCGCACCCGTGCGTTCGCCGAGATGCTCGTCGAGAGCTTCGAGGACGCCGGCATCGCCGCGGTCGCGCTGCACGGCGACCTGAACCAGGCCAAGCGCACGCGCAACCTCCAGCGTCTGACCGACGGCAAGGTGAGCGTGCTCGTGGCCACGGATGTCGCAGCCCGCGGCATCCACGTCGACGACATCGACCTGGTGGTTCAGGCCGACGCTCCCGACGAGTACAAGACGTACCTGCACCGCGCCGGCCGCACCGGCCGCGCCGGCCGCGCCGGGACGGTCGTGACCTTGATCACGCGTCAGCGCCGTCGTCGGATGACCGAACTCCTCGACCGTGCCGAGATCGACGCGCCCTTCGAAGAAGTGCGTGTCGGCGACGACGTGATCGAGGAAGTCGCCGGGCGCCAGCTCGCCGACGTCACCGGCTGACCCGTACCATCCCGCATCGCCCCGGCTCGAGCATCCGCTCGGTCCGGGGCGATGCGCGTTCCGCGGTCAGAACAGCCGCACCGCCGTCGCGGCCGCGAGGGGCCCGGTGGTGCGCACCGCGGCGGCCGCCGCCGCGCGCGACACCGGGCGTGCGCGCACCGGCTCCTCCTCGTCGCGTCCGTCGAGGCCGTGCGCGCGCAGCAACGGACGCACGCGGCGCGCCAACCATTGCCGGTACGCCTTCGGAGCCGTGGCGGAGGCGCCGGGGAAGAGTCCCAGATAGCTCGACACGAGCTCGGGATGTGCGCGCCGCAGCCAGCCCATGAACCAGGGCTTGACGCCCGGTCGCAGGTGCAGCGCCCCGTAGACGACCCGTACCGCGCCGGCGGCGCGGATGCGTCGGAGCGCGTCGTCGAGCGCCGGAATCGAATCCGTGAGGTGCGGCAGGATCGGCATGAGGAAGACGGTCACGCGGAAGCCGGCCTCCGTCGCCGCGCGCACCGTGTCGAGCCGTGCCTGCGCCGACGGGGTGCCGGGCTCGATCGCCTTCTGCAGCTCGTCGTCGAAGATCGCGATCGACATCGCGATCGACACCGGGACCTCGGCGCGCGCCGCGCGCAGCAGCGGCAGATCGCGGCGCAGCAGAGTGCCCTTCGTCAGCACCGAGAACGGGGTGCCCGAGCCGGCGAGGGCGTCGATCACCCCCGGCATGAGGCGGTAGCGACCCTCGGCGCGCTGATACGGGTCGGTGTTCGTGCCGAGCGCGACGTGCTCGCGACCCCACGTGCTGCGCGTCAGCTCGCGCTGCAGCACCTCGGCGATGTTGACCTTGACGATGACCTGCGAATCGAAGTCGCGGCCCGCATCCAGATCGAGGTAGGTGTGGGTGCCGCGGGCGAAGCAGTACACGCAGGCGTGGCTGCAGCCGCGGTAGGGGTTCACCGTCCAGTCGAAGGGCATCGCCGACGAGCCCGGCACGTGGTTGAGCGCGGAGCGCGCGGCGACCTCGTGGAAGGTCATCCCCGCGAACTCCGGCGTGGTCACCGAGCGCACGAGTCCTTCGAGACGCTCCATCCCCGGCAGCGCGGCGGCATCCTCCTCGCCCACTCGCTGCCCGTTCCATCGCATGCGTTCAGTAGAACAAAGTTACGAGACTGCGTCAAGATGCCCCACGTGTTTCTCGTACATCACCGGAGGCCTGCATCCGGATGAGGGCGCGGTCGGTGACAATGGAGACGTGACTTCGACCGCGTCGCCCGAGACGCTCTCGACGAGGCGCGCCACGCGTGCTGCGTCCGAGCGGCTCCGTCGGCGACGGCTGTTCGCGGTCGGCGCCGTCCTGGCGTTGCTCGTCGGGGTGCTCTGGGTGTCGGCGCTTCTCGGCGGCGCCCGCGAGACCACGGCGGTCGCGCCGCCCGCGGGCCCCGCGCTCGCCCAGAGCCTGCCGGCCCCGCAGTTCACGACGGCCGCGGCCGCACCCTCGATCTGCGACGACCCCGCGGTCGCGGCGGCCGTGGCTGCCGGTGACGACGAGGCCGTGGTCGTGGCGGCGGGCGGCGGCACGGTCTTCCGCGAGGCGGTCGTGGCCGGGGCGGCGCCCTGCGTCTCGCTGTCGGATCCTGCGCGCCGCTGGGTCGTAGTCAACAAGCAGCGACCGCTCGATCCGATCGAGTACGAGCCGCAGAACCTGGTCGACGTGAAGGGCCTCACGACGTTCAACGCCGGCATCCTCCGCCAGGACGCCGCCGAGGCGCTGCAGGCGATGGCCGCCGCGATCGAGCAGGCCGACGTCGGCGAGATCGGTCAGCTGAGCGGGTACCGGTCGTATGGCACCCAGGTCACGACGTACCAGGAGAACGTGGCGCGCGGCGGTCAGGCCGAGGCCGACGTCTCGAGCGCGCGACCCGGGTTCAGCGAGCACCAGCTCGGCATCACCATGGATCTCATGCCCTGCTCGAACGGATGCGGAACGCTCGACGACTTCGGCGCATCGCCCGAGGGGCAGTGGGTGGCCGAGAACAGCTGGCAGTTCGGTTTCATCGTGCGGTACGAAGAGGGCTACACGCCCATCACCGGCTACGAGGCCGAGCCCTGGCACCTGCGCTACCTGGGCCCCGAGCTCGCCCGCGCCTATCACGCCGGCGGCTGGCACACCCTGGAGGAGTTCTTCGGCCTCCCCGCCGCGCCCGACTACGCGGGGTGATCCCGCCCGGGCCGCCGCGCGCGCTGTCCACAGGCGGCGCGGGCGCGCGGGAACCCCTCGATACGATCGAGGCATGATCCGCCTGCTCTTCTTCGTCGGTGCGGGTCTGATCCTCGGGGGCCTGATCGTCCAGCTCGCCGGCCCACCCGCGGCGGGTGTGTGGGCGCTGATCGCGGGCGCGACGGTGGCCGTCGCCTCGCTCGTGCTGCTGATGATCGGCCGGAGCCTGCGCGGAATCGCGCTTCCCACCCCCGCCGATATCGCCGCGGCGCGCGCCGCGGGGCGGTACGCGCTCGTCCGCATCGACGCGCTGACGCAGACCGGCACGCAGATCAACGATCAGCCCGTCTGCGAGATCGAGGCGACGGTGCAGCCCGTGTCGGGCCCCGCCTTCCGCACCCGCATCCGTGCGATCGTCGCGCTCATCGACATCCCGCGCGTGCAGCCCGGCACGCTGCGCGCGGCGCTGCGGCTGACCGATGACGGCCCCGAGGTCGCGCTCATCGACGATGATCCCCGCGGGGAGTCCTTCGCCGGCGTCGTCGTGCCCTCCGCCGCGACGGCGGGCGACATCCTCGTGCCCGAGCCGGGCACCGTCGCCATGAAGGGCATGCGACGGCGCAGCATCATCGGTGTGGGGCGCCGCGGTCGCCCTCTGCGCATCGTCCTCTTCCTGCTGGCGGGGCTCGCAGCGGCGGCGGTCGTGGTGCTGCCGCACGCGGGCGCGGTGGCCCAGTCGGTGGTCTCCGGCCAGGGGTACGTGCGGCCGGACCTGCGCGAGCCGGAGTCGATCGACACGGCCCTGGGGGCGATCTCGGCCGAGGCCGGACACGATCAGGTCTACAGCGTCAGCGTGAGCGCCGACCTGGTGGTCGTCGAAGCGCCCGTCGTCGCCGGCGAGAAGAACGCCGATCGCTGGACCTACCGCGACGGCGCCGTCACGCACTCGGGACCGGTTCCTGTGCAGCCGCAGCTCGCCGCCCAGCAGTTCGCCCTCGCGGATGTGGACTGGGCAGCGCTCTGGCCCGTCGTCGAGGCGACCGTGGTCGCCGACGGCTACCCCGACGCGGCGGAGGCCTCGTACTCGGTGCGGCGCGTCACCGACGACGACGTGCAGAGCGAGACCTTCGGGCGTCAGGTGGGCGACATCAACGTCGTCTTCATCGCGCGCGACGACTACCGTTCCTCGTTCTTCCGCATGAACGCCGACGCGTCGTCGCCCGAGAAGACCTCGGGCGACTGACCCGCGACGGGGCCGGTGGCGGCCCGCTGGGGGCCCGATGGAGGCATCCTCCAAGCCCGGCACTCGGTTCCACTTCCTGCGGGATGCGATTCCACATCCATCCGCGCCGGACACGTACCGCCGTCTTAGGATCGGACCAGGCGACGACGCCTCGCACCCCGTGCAGAGACGCCCGTCGCTCCATCAGAACCTGGATCGAGGAGGGACGGCGCACATGGAGCGCGACATCTACGACGAGGACCACGAGGCGTTCCGCGACATCGTCATCGAGTTCATCAAGCGCTACGGAACGAACGAGAAGCGCGAGCAGTGGGATGCGGCGGGCGAGATCGATCGGGCCACGATGCGCGCGGCGGGAGACGCCGGCATCCTCGGCCTCTCGGTGCCCGAGGAGTTCGGCGGCGCCGGGATGCTGCAGGACTACCGCTTCCGCGCGGTCGTCAACGAGGAGGTCATCAAGGCCGGTCTCGGGTCGCTCGCCGGTGCCTTCGGCATCCAGGACGATCTGGCCGTTCCGTACCTCGCGCACTTCGGCACCCCCGAGCAGCAGCAGAAGTGGCTGCCGGGCATGGCCACGGGCGAGGTGCTCGGCGCGCTCGCCATGACGGAGCCGGGGGCGGGCAGCGATCTGCGCGGCATCACGACCGTGGCGAAGAAGGTCGACGGCGGGTGGATCGTGAACGGCGCGAAGACGTTCATCTCGTCGGGCAAGACCGCCGATGTCATCGTGACGTTCGTGAAGACGGGCGAGGGCAACCGTCCCGACGCCTTCAGTCTCGTGCTCATCGAGAACGGGATGGACGGCTTCGACCACGGCAAGACGCTGCACAAGATGGGCTTCTCGGGCCACGACACCGCCGAGCTCTCGTTCACCGACGTCTTCGTCCCCGACGCCAACCTCATCGGCGGCGAGCCCGGGCACGGGTTCGTGCAGCTCATGCGCAACCTGCCGCTGGAGCGGCTGTCGATCGGTGTGGCTGCGGCTGCGGCGGCCGAGGCGGGACTCATCTGGACCCTGGAGTACACGAAGAGCCGTGAGGCGTTCGGCCAGGCCGTCGCCGACTTCCAGAACACGCGTTTCACGCTGGCCGACATGGCGACCACGGTCGATGTGCTGTGGGCGTACGTCGACCGGGCGATCGCGCTGTACGGCGAGCAGAAGCTCACGCCCGAAGAGGCCGCGAAGCTCAAGTTCTGGTCGACGGAGCGCGAGTGGGAGGTGCTCGACGCCGCGGTGCAGCTGCACGGCGGGTACGGCTACATCCTCGAGTATCCGGTGGCGCGCGCCTATGTCGACGCCCGCGTCCACCGCATCTACGGCGGCACCAACGAGATCATGCGCGAGATCGTCGCCCGCCAGGTCATCGGCCGCAAGTAACCTGCCCGCTCGTCGCGAAAGCGGGGTGCGCCCGGCGGCGCACCC
>NZ_JBFBHG010000026.1:0-46490 GCF_040685095.1 Microbacterium sp. NPDC089189 | reverse complement strand
AATGTACCGTGTGGTACATTCGCCGCGATGAAGACGTCGATCGCCACGGTGTGCCTCAGCGGCACCCTCGCTCAGAAGCTGCACGCGTGCGCTGCGGCCGGCTTCGACGGTGTCGAGATCTTCGAGCCCGACCTGATCGCCGCCCCCGAGAGCCCGGAGGAGATCCGTGCGCTGACCGCGCGCCTGGGCCTGGAGATCGACCTCTACCAGCCGATGCGCGACGTCGAGGGCGTCGACGACGACGAGTTCGCCCGTGTGCTCCGCCGCGCGGAGGCGAAGTTCGCGCTCATGCACCGTCTCGGTGCGACCCTCGTGCTCTGCTGCAGCAATGTGGCGACGGCGACGCGCGACGACGACGCCGTCAGCGCCGCGCAGCTGCGAGCCCTCGGGGATGTGGCCGAGCGCTACGGCATCCGGATCGCCTACGAGGCGCTCGCGTGGGGGGCCTACGTCGACGACTACCGGCGTGCGTGGCGCATCGTGGAACTCGCGGACCACCCCGCGGTGGGCCTGTGCCTGGACTCCTTCCACATCCTCTCCCGCGGGCACGACACCGCCGCGATCGCCGACATCCCCGGGGAGAAGATCTTCTTCCTCCAACTCGCGGACGCGCCCTCCCTCTCGATGGACGTGCTGTCGTGGAGCCGTCATCACCGTCTCTTCCCGGGTGAGGGGAGCTTTCCCCTCGTGGCGTTCGTCGACCGGGTCCTGGCCGCCGGATACCGCGGACCGCTGTCGCTGGAGGTCTTCAACGACACCTTCCGCCAGACGGACGCGCTGAGCACCGCCCGTCACGCGCGTCGTTCCCTGCGCTACCTCGAGGACGCCGTCGCGCGCGACGCCGCCGACGCGGTGGATGTCGCCGCGCTGACGGACGCCGGCCGTACCGCAGGCATCGACTTCGTCGAGATCGCCGCGGAGGACACCTCCGACGTCGAGGCGATCCTGCAGCTCGCCGGCTTCTCGGCGCGCGGACGCCACCGCACCAAGCCCGTCACGCTCTGGAGCTCGGGCGATGCCCGCGTCGTGCTCAACGAACAGCACGGTCGCGGACGCGAGCCGCGTCTCGCGGCGATCGGGGTGACCGTCTCGGATGCGGAGGCGCTCACCGCCCGTGCCGACGAGCTCGCCACCGAGCGGGTGTATCGACGCACGTACGCATCGGAACAACGGTTGGATGCCGCCGAGGCGCCCGACGGCACGGAGATCTTCTGGTCCGAGTCGGCGGGCGCCGAGCCCGCGTGGGTGGCGGAGTTCGAGCACGGCGCGCGCGCCGACGAGGACGCCGTCACCGGCATCGACCATGTGAGCCTCACTCTGCCGTGGCAGGTCGTCGAGGACTGCGTCCTCTTCTACCGGGCTCTGCTCGGGCTGGAGGTCACCGGCGCGACCGATGTCCCCGGACCGCAGGGGCTCGTCCGCAGCCGGGTCATGAGCTCGCCGGACCGGCGGGTGCGGCTGCCGCTCAACGTCGCGCCGCCCGCGACATCCGCGCACCGCGACTCGGCGAGCTTCGCCCAGCACGTGGCGTTCGCGTGCACCGGGATCGAAGAGCTCGCCCAGCGCGCGCGGGCGCGCGGGCTTTCCATCCTGCGGATGCCGGACAACTACTACGACGACCTCGCGGCACGGTTCGCGCTGGACCACGAGGTCCTCGCGCGCCTGCGCGCGTCGGATCTGGCGTACGACCGCGACGGCGCCGGCGAGTACCTGCACTTCTACACCCGCACGATCGGCGACGTGTTCATCGAGTTCGTCGAGCGCCGCGGCGGGTACGACGGCTTCGGGGCGGCGACGGCGCCCGTGCGCCTGGCGGCACAGGGCGTGGGACGCGCGGCTGGTAGCGTGCGAGCGTGACTACCGATCGCCGCCTGCTGCTCGTGAACGGCCCCAACCTCAACATGCTGGGGGTGCGCGAGCCGGGGATCTACGGATCCCAGACGCTCGCCGACGTCGAACGCGTCGCCACCGAGGCCGCGGCCGCCCACGGCTTCGCGCTGCGCGCGCTCCAGAGCAACCACGAGGGCGTCCTGATCGACGCCATCCACGCGGCGCGACTGGATTGCGCCGGCATCGTCATCAACCCGGGCGGGCTCACGCACACCTCGGTCGTCCTCCGCGACGCGCTGAGCGCCGTGGGGCTGCCGATCGCCGAGGTGCACATCTCGGACGTCTACGCGCGCGAGGAGTTCCGTCACCACTCCTACGTGCACGACGTGGCCCTCGTCCACGTCATCGGCGAAGGGGTCGGCGGCTATGCGTCCGCGGTCGACCGGCTCGTCGCCGTGATCGCCGGACAGACGGACGGCTGAGCGCCCCGTCGACCTCCCGGCGCCCCGCCCGCTAGAATGGCTCGTCGGACCGTTCGGTCCCGCACGCTGACGAAACGGAAAACTCGACACCATGGCATCCACCGCAGACATCAAGAACGGCGTCGTCCTCAGTATCGACGGGCAGCTCTGGAGCGTTGTGGAGTTCCAGCACGTCAAGCCCGGCAAGGGCGGGGCCTTCGTGCGGACCAAGCTCAAGAACGTCATGTCGGGCAAGGTCGTCGACAAGACGTTCAACGCCGGCGCCAAGATCGAGATCGAGAACGTCGACCGCCGCGACTTCACCTACCTGTACAACGACGGCGACAGCTTCGTGTTCATGGACGTGGCCGACTACGACCAGATCAATGTCGGAGCCAAGACGGTGGGCGACGCCGCCCACTTCCTGCTCGAGAACCAGCAGGTGCAGATCGCCCTCAACAACGGCAACCCGCTGTACGTCGAGATGCCCGCCTCCGTCGTGCTCGAAGTGACCTACACCGAGCCCGGTCTGCAGGGCGACCGCTCGTCGGCCGGCACCAAGCCCGCCACGCTCGAGACGGGCTACGAGATCCAGGTGCCGCTGTTCCTCGAGACCGGCACGAAGGTCAAGGTCGACACCCGCACGGGTGACTACCTCGGCCGCATCAGCTGAGACGGTCGACACCGTCAGATGAGTGCCCGTAGCAAGGCGCGCAAACGCGCGCTCGACATCCTCTTCCAGTCCGACGTGCGCGGCGACGACCCGGCGGCGATCCTCGCGGCCGAGGCGCAGCGCGCCGCCGGCGAACCGGACCGCCACGCCTCGTGGCTGTACGCCCGCGACATCGTCGACGGTGTGATCGACCACCAGGACGAGATCGACGAGCAGATCGTCACGCACGCGCGCGACTGGAAGCTCGACCGCATGCCCGCCGTCGACCGCGCCGTGTTGCGCATCGGCGTGTGGGAGGCCCTGTACAACGACGAGGTTCCGGTGGCGGTCGCGATCGACGAAGCCGTTGACCTCGTGAAGGAGTACTCCACCGATGAGGCGGGGTCCTTCGTGCACGGGGTGCTGGCGCGCATCGCGCGTTCGGCCTGAGCGAGACCCGCCGCGCGCTGACGCGGCTGCGGTGATCGCCGCGCTCTAGGATCTCCCTCATCGGGGAAGGACCACCATGGGGCGCTGGCTGCTGAGCATCGACATCGTCGATCCGGTTCTCATCGGCGTCTGCTGCGCCCTGAGCGCGCTGGTGCTGGCGTATCTGACGGTGCGGACGGGGGCGCGTCGCTGGGTGCGACGGGTCGTGATGGGGGCGGTCGCGGGTGCCGCCGCGGCGGCGATCTTCACGGTCTTCGCGAACGTCACCGGCATGTTCGGCATGCCGCTGCCATGGCAGGCCGTCGCCTGGGGCGTGGGCGGTCTCGCCGCCGTCGGCGTGGCGGTCGTGAACCTGTTCGGCACGCGGTGGTGGCGACGCCTCATCGCCGCGTTCGGCGCCGTGCTGTTCCTCGTGACGACCACGCTCGGCATCAATGCCTACTTCGGCCTCAACACGACGCTCGCGAGCTTCCTGCACATCTCGCTCGAGACGCCGATCGCCGTGCCTACGCCCACACCGGGTCAGACCGACGATCCCGGCGTGCCGCTGTACACGCGATGGCAGGCCCCGGCGGGCATGCCGACCACCGGGAAGACGGGCACGGTCACGATCCCCGCCACGGCATCCGGATTCGCCGCCCGCCCGGCCAGCCTGTACACCCCGCCCGCCGCGCTCACCGATCAGGCGCCGCTCCTCCCGCTCGTGATCCTCATGATGGGCCAGCCGGGGGATCCCGACCCCCAGTACATCGCCCGGACTCTGGACGCATACGCGGCGCAGCACGAGGGCCTCGCCCCGTACGCGCTCGTGGTCGATCAGCTCGGCGACCCGACGCGCGATCCCGCGTGCGGGGACTCCGCGATGTACGGAGCCGTCGAGACGTACGTCACGAAGGATGTCGTGGCCTTCGCCCGGACGCTCCCCGTCATCCAGCGCCCGAGCGAGTGGATCATCGCGGGCTACTCCAACGGCGGCGGCTGCGCCTTCAAGTACGCCGCCGAGCATCCCGAGATCTGGGGCAACCTGCTCTCGGTCAGCGGTGAGCTCTTCCCCGGCTCCGAGCACCCCGACGAGACCACGACGGACGTGTTCGGCGGCTCGGCGAGCGCGTTCGAGGCCGCGAAGCCGGTGAGCATCCTGCAGTCGGGAGCGGTGGCGTACCCCGACTCCTGGGCGCTGTTCACCGCGGGCGAGAACGACCCGGACTACGTCTCGCAGGCACGCGCGGGTGCGGCCGCCACCGCCGCGGCGGGATGGCGCTCGGACGTGTTCGTGGTGCCGGGAGCCGGTCACGTGGTCGACGCGCTCGAGGGCGGTCTGCACGAGGGGTTCGCGCGGCTGTATCCGCGCCTGGGGCTCGCGCCCTCCTGAGCCGTCGCGCCGTGGTCGCGCGGGCGAACGCCGGTGTGCCAGAATCCTCGCGGACGCCCACTGGGGGGCGGCGTGGCGGGCGGGGGAGACCATGGCAGCGCAGGGGATCAGAGGAACGTTCGTCGACTTCGTCGACGATCCGTGGCGTCACGTCGGCGATGAACAGGCGGCCACGCGGTTCTTCCGCGACGGGCTGCTGGTGGTGGAGGACGGGATCGTCGTCGACCACGGTCCCGCCGAGGAGGTCGCGCCGCGGCATCCCGGACTCCCGATCACCGAGATCCGCGATCGGCTGATCCTCCCGGGCTTCATCGACGGCCACATCCACGTGCCGCAGACGCGGGTGCTGGGCGCCTACGGCGAGCAGCTGCTGCCCTGGCTCGAGAAGTGGGTGTTCCCCGAAGAGCGACGCTACAGCGACCCCGGCTACGCACTCGAGGGCACACGGCGCTTCTTCGACACGCTCCTCGCCTCGGGGACCACCACGTGCCAGGCCTTCACGACCGCGGATCCGGCCTTCACCCGGGTCGTCTTCGAAGAAGCGACCCGCCGCAACATGCGCATCATCACCGGGGTCACCGCGATCGACCAGAACGCGCCCGAGTGGTTCACCCGGTCGCCGGAGGCCTTCTACGACGCGGCCACCGAACTGATCGCCGAGTTCCACGGGGTCGGCCGCAACCTCTATGCCATCACCCCGCGCTTCGCCTACGGCGCCAGCCCCGCGCTGCTCGAGACCTGCCGCCGGTTGCGCGACGAGCATCCCGGTGTGTGGGTGCACACGCACATCTCCGAGAACCCGAGCGAGATCGCGGGCGTGCTCGCACTGCACGGCGGCAGCGCGGACTACCTCGGCGTCTACGAGAAGTACGGGCTGGTCGGCGAGCGCTTCACCGGCGGGCACGGGGTGTGGCTGAGCGATGACGAGCTGCGCCGGATGTCGGAGGCGGGAGCCGCCGTCACGTTCTGCCCCTGCTCGAACCTGTATCTCGGCAGCGGGCTGTTCCGCCTGGGCAAGGTCACCGATCCCGAACGGCGCGTGCTGACCTCCTTCGGCACGGACATGGGCGGCGGCAACAGATTCAGCATGCTCAACGTCCTCGAGGACGCCTACAAGGTCGGGATGCTCAACAACACGCTCCTCGACGGGAGCGTCGACCCGTCCCGCCAGAACCTGGCGGAGGCGGAGCGCAACAAGCTCTCGCCCTATCGCGCGTTCTATGCGATCACCCGGGGCAGCGCCGAGGCGTTGTACATCGACGACCGTGTCGGCTCCTTCGACATCGGACGCGAGGCCGACTTCGTCGTGCTCGACTGGACGGGAGGACCGCCCGCCGCCGCGTGGCACGCCAGCCTCTACACCGACGGGCGCGGTCCCGAGACGCTCGACGAGGCCGCGGAGCTCTTGTTCGCGATCATGATGGTCGGCGACGATCGCGCGGTGGCCGAGACCTGGGTGGCCGGTCAGCGCACCTACGCCCGCGACGGCGCATGAGCGACACCGCCGCCGCGTCCGCCGTCATCACGACGCGGGTGGCCCCGAGCCGCGAGCGGGATTTCCTGAGCTGGCAGCAGCGCGTGTCGGACGTCGAGTCCGGCTGGCCCGGATTCGTGCAGCACCGGCTGGAACGGCCCGTCCCCGGGGTGCAGGAGGACTGGGTCGTGGCGGTCACCTTCGACACGACGGCGCGTCTGGAGGCCTGGCTCACGTCCGCGCAGCGCCGCGCGCTGCTGGACGCGGGTGCCGAGTTCACCCGGGGCCAGCACGTCACCCGCACGGCCGCGGGATTCGGCTTCTGGGCGCCGGGTCCGCGCGAGGCCGACACCGACCCGGTCTTCAAGAGCAACCTCCTGGTGCTGCTGATGCTCTACCCGCTGGTCTACCTGTGGGGCTACTTCGTCAGCGAGCCGCTCATCGACAGTCACGGCGTGCCGTTCTGGCTGTCCTTGTTCATCGGCAACGTCGTGAGCACACAGCTGCTCGGCTGGTTCCTGGCGCCGTGGATCTTCCGACGCTTCCGCTGGTGGCTGCGCCGCCCCGCGACCTGGCAGCGGAACCTCGCCGGATACGGCACGCTCGTCGTCCTCTACGCCCTCTCGCTGGGGGCCTTCGCCTGGTTGGGCGCGCTGCGCGGCTGACGGGGAGCCCGCGCGATCGGCGGGGCATCGGTGGTGCGGAGCACTCCATCAGCGAGCCCTGCCTAGACTCGAATGCGGAAAGGACCCCTATGCGCATCACCGGCCTCGGCCACGCGGGCATGTTCATCGAGACCGCCGGCGGCAGCATCCTCTGCGACCCCGTCATCGGCCCCTCGTTCTTCGGATCGTGGTTCCCGTTCCCCGACAATCGGGGGCTCGACTGGGAGCGATTCGGGCAGGCCGATTTCCTCTACATCTCGCACCGGCACCGCGACCACTTCGATCCGCGTCTGCTCACGCAGTACGTGCGCCGCGACATCCCGGTGCTGCTGCCGGACTACCCGACGGACGACCTGGAGTCCGATCTGCGCGCCCTCGGCTACGAGAACATCGTCTACACGCAGGCGGGCGTTCCGCTCGAGTACGGCCCCCTGACCCTTATGGTCACGCCGCTGCGCGCCCCCAGCGACGGCCCCATCGGCGACTCGTCGCTGAGCGTGGACGACGGGACCGCATCGATCCTCAACCAGAACGATTCGCACCCGCTCGACCTCGAGACGCTGCTGTCGTTCTCGAAGCCCGATGCGTACTTCACGCAGGTCTCCGGGGCGATCTGGTGGCCGATGGTCTACGACCTGCCCCAGGACGCGAAGCAGAACTTCGCGAAGCTGAAGCGCGACGCCCAGAACAAGCGGGCGATGTACTACATCGAGAAGGTCGACGCTGCGCACGTCTTCCCGATGGCCGGGCCCCCCATGTTCCTGCGGGAGGAGCTCTTCCGCTACAACGGAACGGGGCTCGAGGACGACTCGATCTTCACCGATCAGAGCGAGTTCCTCGCGCACATGGCGACGCTGCGCCCCGAGCAGCAGGGACACCTGTTCGTGCCGGGGACGCAGGTGGATGTCGATCACGGCGCGGTCGAGATCACGCAGACCCTGTACACCGAGGCCGAGATCGAGCGGATGTTCGCCGACAAGTGGGCCTACCTCGCCGAGCAGCGCGACAGCCGCCAGGACGAGGTCGCCGCCGAGGTCGCCCGTCGTGCGCCGATCCTCGCGCCCGACGAGATGCTGGCGGCGATCAAGGAGTGGTGGGAGCCGCTGCTGCGCCGCGCGCGCACGATCCGCAACGGGGTCGGCGGCAACGTCCGCTTCCGCATCGGCGACCTCGACATGGTCGTCGACTTCCCCAAGGCGAAGGTCCGCGAGTACGCCGGCGAGGAGTGCATCTACTGGTACACGATCCCCGTGGATCTCGTCTCGACGAACATCGCCGACCACGAGATCGACTGGTCGAACTCGATCTTCCTCTCGATGCAGTTCGAGGTCGGTCGCAGCGGCAAGTTCAACGAGTTCTTGACGACGTTCCTCAAGTGCCTCTCGCGCGATCGCATCGAGTACGTCGAGAACTGGTACGCCGAGCAGTCCGATCAGACCGAGGACGCTCAGGTGGGGGACTGGATCGTGCAGCGCCGCTGCCCGCACCTGCGTGCCGACCTCACCAAGACCGGCAAGATCGAGGACGGCGTGCTGACCTGCAGCCTCCACGACTGGAAGTGGGATCTGGAGAGCGGGCGCTGCCTGACCACGCAGGGCCACCCCATCCGCGCCGAGCGCGCCAGCGAGCCCGCAACGCTCTGAACGCCTCGGGGCGGCGCCGTCGCCGGCACCGCCCCGAGGAACGCTCCGGTCAGGCGCTGTACTGGCGGGCGCGTCCCGAGACGCCGGCGAAGTGGAAGGGCCACGGCGACTGCGCCGGGATCTCGACGTCGACGCGGCTGCCCAGGTGCGCTCCGGCGTGGAGTGCGCGGTAGGCGGCCACATCCATCGGAGTGCGTGCGGCCAGTGCCGCGGCCGTCTCCGACGCCCGCGTGTGGTCGCGGTAGCCCGGCTGGACGACGACGGTGAAGAACTCGCTGACGCTGCCCGAACCGTAGCTGAAGAGTCCGATGCGTCGCCCGGTGAGGTCGTCGTCGCCGTCGAGGAGTGCCGCCAGGCCCAGGTACAGCGACGCGGTGTACGAGTTGCCGATGCGCCGGTTGTAGACCGTGGAGCGCTCGTAGCGCTCGGCCGGCAGCTCGGCACCCGTGTGCTCGGCGAGGCGGCGATGCGCCTTCGCCGCCATCCGCGTGAACGGCTGGTGGTGGGTGAACAGGTCGATCTCGTCGATGTCGACGCCGCCGCGCGTGCGGTAGTCGTCCCAGGCCGCGACGAAGCCGTCGAGGTAGGCGTCGATCGAGAGCTTGCCGTCGACGACCGCTGTGACGCTGTCGTTCGGCCGCCAGAAGTCGTCCACGTGGGCCGTGTGCAGGCCGGCGACGGGCTCGAGCTCGGCCAGCGCCGGATCGGCCGAGACGAGCAGCGCGACCGCTCCCGCGCCCTGGGTCGGCTCGGCGGCCGAGTCGAGGTCGTAGCGGGCGATGTCGCTCGCGACGACGAGGACCTGGGTGTCGGTCTCGCGGGCCACCAGGCCCGCAGCGGCCTGCAGCGCGGCCGTCGCCGAGTAGCATGCTTGCTTGAGCTCGACGACCCGACTGGTGGAGGGCAGGCCGAGCAGCTCGTGCAGCCAGACGCCGGCCGACTTCGACTGGTCGACGCCCGACTCGGTGGCGAAGAAGACCGTGCGGATGCGGTCGACGCCGTGGCGCGCGATGATCTGCTGCGCCGCGGTGGCGCCCATCGTGACGATGTCCTCGTCGGGGCCGGGGACGCTCATCTGGTCCTGACCGAGCCCGATGTGGAACTTGCCCGGGTCGACGCCGGTCGCCGCGGCGAGGTCGTCGAGATCGAGCACGTGTCCGGCCGTCGCGACGGCGAGGTCGTGGATGCCGATGCGGGTGGGTGAGGTCATCGCGAAGTCTCCGATCGACGTTCGAGGAGCAGGTGCGACTGCATGAGTTCGCCCTGGTTGGTCTGAGCGGCCAGCAGCGAGAGCTCGCCGCAGAGCACGGTGGCCGCGACGAGGCCGGCGAGACGGCGGGCGTTCTCGCCCGGTTCGCGGTCCTCGCGGCAGCCGAGGCGCGTGAGGGCGTCGTCGACGAACGGCAGGTCCTTGCCGTTGCCGACGGTGCCGACGATGAGGGTCGGCAGCGAGCACGAGAAGTACAGGTCGCCGTCGCCGCGCTCCTCGGCGTAGGTGATGCCCTGCGAGCCCTCCACGATGTTCGCGGCGTCCTGGCCGGTGGCGAGGAAGATCGCCAGCAGCATGTTGGCGTAGTGCGCGTTGGCCGAGCGCAGGGCGCCCGCGATCGTGGAGCCCACGAGGTTCTTGCGGACGTTGAGCTCGACCAGCCGTGCCGCCGTGGTGCGCAGCTGGTCGCGCACCAGATCGGCGGGGATCAGGATGTCGACGACGACGCTGCGTCCGCGCCCGAGGATGCCGTTGACGGCGGTGGCCTTCTTGTCCGAGCAGTAGTTGCCCGAGATCGACCCGTAGGACAGCTCGGGGTGCCACCCCAGGATCTGCGCCATGAGCGCCTCGGCGGCGAGGGTCACCATGTTGTGCCCCGAGGCGTCGCCGGTCGTGAGGGCGAAGCGCAGATACAGCAGGTTGCCGACGATCTCGGTGTCGACGTCGATGAGGCGCGCGTGGCGGCTCTGGGCCGAGACCGTGGCCGCGAGCTCGGCGAAGCGTCCGGTGATGTCGCGCGATGCGCGCAGCGCCGTCGCGGCGTCCGCCGCGACGAAGAGCGAGGAGCGCGTCATGCGCTCGTCGATCACGCTCACGCGGATGCCGTCGGCGACCAGCCGCGAGATGCGTGCCCCGCGGCCGACGGAGGGCCAGAGCGGCGACTCGTAGGTCGCGAGCGGCACGTCCTGCTCGGCCTCGACGTCGCCGGTGAGGCGCAGCGGCCCGACCCAGCGCGTCGGGATGGGGGTGATGTCACCGGACATTCCGGCTCCTCTCGGCGGCGCCGGCCGCGTCCGTACGGCGCGCGATGGCCGTGATGTCGATGCCGCGCGCGCGGCAGAACTCCGCCGTCTCGCCGGTGATGATCAGATCCGTGTCGACGAAGCGGTCGACGGAGGCGACGCCGAGCGCGGTCTGGAGCGCCCGGATGTGCGCGATCCACTGACGGAGCACCGGGACGAGCGCCTCCGCCCCGCCCTCGAGCACGATGCGCAGGAACGAACCGGAGACGCCGACGGCGCGTGCGCCCAGTGCCAGCGCGCGGACGACGTCCAGCGGGGTGCGCACCCCGCCCGAGGCGAAGAGGGTCGGTGCGTCCGCGGGAGCGTCCAGCAGGCACGCCACGGCGCTCTGCCCCCATCCGGTGAGGTAGTCGTAGTCGCCGCCGGAGCGTCGCGCGTTCTCGATGCGGATGAAGTCGGTGCCGCCGCGCCCCGAGACGTCGGCGCCCGCGGCCCCCGCCGCGGCCAGGCGCGACAGCGTACGGGAGCTGAGCCCGAATCCGACCTCCTTGACGATGACGGGGACGTCCACGGCGGCGATGATGCGCTCGAGCGATTCCGCCCAGTGCCCGAACGACCGGGAGCCCTCGGGCATCACGGTCTCCTGCAGGCTGTTGACGTGCACCTGGAGCGCGTCGGCGTCGAGCCCGGCCACGGCGCGGCGCGCGTCGTCCGCGCTCCGCTCGATGCCGATGTTCGCGAAGACGATGCCGTCGGGGTTCTCGTCGCGCAGCACCCGGAAGGTCGGCAGTGCCGACGGGTCGTCGAGCCCCACGCTCATCGACCCCGATGCGAGCGGCACACCGGTCTCGCGCGCCGCGATCGCGAGGGCGCGGTTGATCTCGCCGGTGTGGGCGCTCCCGCCCGTCATGGCGTTGATGTAGAACGGCACCGGCCAGGAGAGGCCGAGGATCTCGCTCTCGAGGGTGACCGCATCCGCATCGATGCCGGCCAGCGCGTGGTGCAGGAAGGCGACGTCGTCGAAGGCGTTCGTCGTGGCCTGCTGCGACGCGGCGAGGCGCACGTGATCGTCCTTGCGCTCGGATGCGCTCACGGGTGGCCGCCTTCCGCCGGAGACACGCCGATCGTCAGATGGCGGATGTCCCGATCCTCCCAGGCGCGGACGAGTCCCGCGACGTCGGCCGTGGCGGGGGCGAGCACGATGCCGCAGTCCCCTCCGCCCGCGCCGGACGATTTGCCGGCCGCCCCGAACGCCTCGGCCGTGTCGCACAGCTCCGACAGCAGCGGGGTCTCGATCGACACCCCGGCCGTCCGTCCGAGGCCCTGCAGCAGCCGACGCGCGCGACGGATGCTCTCGAGGGTGGCGGTGTCGTCGCCCCGGCCCAGTGCATCCCACAGGTCGGTCACGCAGGCGCGCGAATTCAGGAGGAACGCGGGGTAGTCCATCGCCCCGCTGCCCCCGCGCACGGCGTCGACGAGACGCTCTGTCGATGCCGGCTCGCCCGTCCACCCCACGAGGAAGCGCAGATCCATCGGCGGGCGCAGCCGCTCGATCGCCAAGGGCTCCCACCCGGCGGATGCCAGGAGCTCCGTGACCGAGGCGCCCGCGTCGAGTTCGGAGCGCAGGAGCGCCCGGTCGGGGGAGCGGTAGCCGATCCACCCGCCGAACGCGCTGGCGGCGAGGTCGCCTCCCGAGGCGTTGGGGGCGATCGAGATCGTCGCCAGCAGTGCGAGCCGGAACACGTCGATGCGGTCCAGGCCGAAGCCGTAGAACTCGTCGATCGCCCGGAGCGTGGCGACGGTGACCGCGGCGGAGGACCCGAGACCGAACTTGCGTCCGCTCACGTCGTCGAGACCGCTGTCGATGCGCAGGTCGAAGAAGCGCGCCGGCCGCCCGGTCTCGCCCCGGAGGCGCTCGGCCAGGGTGATGGCCGAGAGGACGTACTCGTAGGGGTGGTGCTCCCGATCGATCGTCAGACCGTCCGCGCCGCGGCCCCAGACGAGCGGGGTCCGCCCGAACTCGGGGGAGTGGACGCTACCGGCGCCGCGGGACTCGGTGAGGCGCACCGTGAGGTGGCGATCGACCGCCACGAGGACAGCGGGCTCGCCGGGGGTCACGACGGCGTACTCGCCGGCGATGAACAGCTTGCCGGGGGAGCGGACCGTGATGGGCGCGCTCGTCGAGGTCACTGCTCGCCCTCCGCCACCAGCCGCAGTCCCGGTCCGGGGTGGGCGATGACGGTCTCGGCGAAGGCGGCCAGGGCGGCATCGACCGCGGGGGCCTCCTCGGCCAGGCACAGCGCCACGACGTTCGGGCCCGCATCCGCCGTGGCGAAGACCGTCAGGCCCTCGGCGCGCAGCTGCTCGACGCGATCGAAGATCGCGACACTCGTGGGCGACAGGTAGCGGATGGAGGGATCGGAGCCCTGGATCGCCGCGTGCATGCGCAGCGCGTTGGTCTCGGTGATGCGCCCGATGCGGGCCACGTCCGCATCCCGGAAGGCCTCCTGCGCGGCCGCCAGGCTCTGCTCGGTCGAGCTGACCCAGGCGGGGTAGTAGGGGGAGGTGAGGGCCGTGCGCCGCATCGCCTCGCGGCTCGAGACCTGCTTCTCGCCGGCGTCGACGATGGTGACGACCATCGCGAGGTCGGCAGGGGCGGCGAGCGGCTCGGCGAACGACTCCTCGTCGTCGCCGGCGTGCCAGAGCGCGAAACCGCCGAAGATCGACCGTGCCGCCGAGCCCGACCCGCGCCGTGCCAGCCTGCTCAGCTGGCGGTCGTCGAGGTCGAGCCCGTAGGCCGCCGCCGCCGCACCGGCGAGGGCGGCGAACCCGGACGCGGACGACGCGAGTCCGGCCGCCGAAGGCACCGTGTTGTGCGAGGTCACCCGTGCGCGCGCGTCCGTCCCGGCCATCGCGCGCACGATGTCGAGGAACCGGCGCGTGCGCTCGGCGGGAACGCCGTCGCGGAGCACGTCGTTCAGGATGAACTCGTCCTCCGCCGCTGATGCATCCACCTGCACCGTGGTGGTGGTGGGGAAGACGTCCAGCGTCATCGACACGCTGCCGGTGGCGGGGAGGTTCAGCGCGGTGTCGCGCTTGCCCCAGTACTTCACGAGGGCGATGTTCGGGTGCGCCTGCGCGGTCGCCTGCGTCATGGTGTGGCCTCCACCATCGTGGTCCAGGTCGCGGCCGCACCCGCGGCGCGCAACGAGCCGGCGACATCGGCGGCATGATCGAGATCGCGGACGAGGATCAGCGCGCATCCGCCGCGCCCCCCGCCGGTGAGCTTCGCGCCCAGAGCGCCCGCGCGTGTCGACGCGCCCACGAGACGGTCCAGCGCCGGGTCGCCCACGCCTAGACCGCTGAGAAGGCCGTGCGCCTGCGTCATCACGTCACCGAGGCCGTCGAGGTCGCCCTCGGCCAGCACCCGGCGCGCGTCGTGTGTGAGGGATCCCAGGCGGTCGATGGCGGCATCGACCGCGTGCGGGTCGGTGCGTCGCCGTTCCGCGACACCCGCCACCGCCTCGCGCGTGCGTCCGGCCACTCCCGTGTCGGCCACGATGAGGCACAGCGGGCGCCCGACGGCCACCGGCTCCGCGACGCCGTTGTCGAACCAGAGCGGACCCCGCGCGCGGACCGCGTGCGAGTCGAGACCGCTCGGGGCCGTGTGCGCCACCCGCTCGGCCTGCTGGATGAGCGCGTGCTCCTCGTCGCCCGTCAGCGTCGCGCCCACGAGGGCGGCGACGGCGCGCACGACGGCCGCAGCGACCGCGGCCGACGACCCGACGCCGCGCTCGGCGGGGATCTCGCTCTGGATCTGCAGATCCACGGCGAGGTGCGGGTGACCGAGGGCTTCGAGCGTCGCCGTGATTGCCTTCGCCGTCGGCAGGAGCCGCGCCGGTGCCGCGTCGAGGCGACCCGAGAAGAGGGCGCTCCGGATGCGGGAGGCCCCGTCGGTGCGGCTGGCCGTCGCCTGCACCGCCAGCGCGGCCAGCGGCAGCGCGATGGCCGGACGTCCGTAGACGACCGCGTGCTCGCCGATCAGGATCGCCTTCCCCGTCGCTCGACCGGTCGCAACGGACGCGGGGGCGGTGGGGGTCGCCGCGGCGTCGGGACGGCGCGCGGGACGGACGGATGGTGTGGTCATAGGAACGGACGTGAGCCTAACAGCGCGGCGCGGGGGCGAGCGCGGACGGGATGGGGCTGCGATAGTCTGGTAGAGAACCCACAGCAACCTTTAACACCGTCCTGCGAGGCGGAGAAGGGAGCGGCGGATGAGCACGCGCACCGTGCTGCATGAGGCCGACATCGCCCGAGCACTGACCAGGATCGCTCACGAGATCCTGGAATCGAACAAAGGCCCCCACGACTTGGTGATCCTCGGGATCCCGACGAGGGGCGTGCCGTTGGCCCGCCGGATCGCGGGACTCGTGAGCGAGTTCGGGGGAGCATCCGTCGGCGTCGGCGCCCTCGACGTCACGATGTACCGCGACGACCTGGCCACCAACCCCACCCGCGCGCCCCAGCGCACCGAGATCCCGCCCGGCGGCATCGACGGCAAGACGGTCGTCCTCGTCGACGACGTGCTGTTCTCCGGACGCAGCATCCGTGCGGCTCTCGACGCCCTGCAGGACATCGGGCGGCCCTCCGCCGTGCGGCTGGCCACCCTGATCGACCGCGGCCACCGCCAGCTGCCGATCCGCCCCGATTTCGTCGGCAAGAACCTGCCCAGCGCGCGCGACGAGCGCGTCAACGTGCGCCTGGCCGAGACCGACGGTCTCGAGGAGGTGACGATCGGCGCATGAGGCACCTTCTCGACACCCAGACCCTCGGGCGCGAGGAGGCGTTGCGCATCCTCGACGTGGCCGAGGACATGGCCGACACGCAGCAGCGAGAGATCAAGAAGCTCCCGACGCTGCGGGGCAAGACCGTCGTGAACCTCTTCTTCGAGGACTCCACACGCACCCGCATCTCGTTCGAGGCCGCGGCCAAGCGGCTCTCGGCGGACGTCATCAACTTCTCGGCGAAGGGCTCCAGCGTCTCGAAGGGCGAGTCGCTGCAGGACACCGCGCAGACCCTTCAGGCGATGGGCGCCGACGCGGTCGTCATCCGCCACGGATCCTCCGGCGCCCCGCGCACGCTCGCCACGAGCGGGTGGATCAGCGCCGGCATCGTGAACGCGGGCGACGGCACCCACGAGCACCCCACCCAGGCCCTCCTCGACGCGTTCACGCTGCGCAAGCGCACGTTCGGGGCCGAGAGCCGCGGGCGCGATCTGTCCGGGCTGTCGGTCACCATCGTCGGCGACATCCTGCACTCCCGCGTCGCGCGCTCGAACGTGTGGCTCCTCGACGCGCTGGGCGCGGACGTGACCCTCGTGGGCCCGCCCACGCTGATCCCGCAGGACGTCACCGGGTGGCCGGCGCGCATCGAGTACGACCTCGACGCCGCCATCGCCGGCGGCCCCGACGCCGTCATGATGCTGCGCATCCAGCTGGAGCGGATGAACGCCGCGTACTTCCCGACCGAGCGCGAGTACGCACGCGCGTGGGGCCTGGATGCGACGCGGCTCGCGGCGCTTCCGGCCGATAGCATTGTCATGCACCCAGGGCCCATGAACCGCGGGCTCGAGATCTCCGCCGGCGCGGCGGACTCGCCGCGGTCGACGGTGCTGGAGCAGGTGACCAACGGCGTCTCCGTCCGGATGGCCGTGCTGTATCTGCTGCTCGCCGGCGAACGACCCGGCAACGAGAAGGAGGCCGCATCATGAGCGAGAGCTTCGTCATCCGCGGTGCGCGTCTCGAGGGCGCCGACACCGCGGACATCGTGATCGTCGACGGCACGATCCGCGAGATCGGATCGGGTGCGAGCCTGGCCGGCGCGACGATCGTCGACGCCGCGGGACTCATCGCCCTGCCGGGCCTGGTCGATCTGCACACGCATCTGCGCGAACCCGGCTTCGAGGCCTCCGAAACCGTGCTGACCGGATCGCAGGCCGGCGCGGCCGGCGGGTACGCGGCGCTGTTCGCCATGCCCAACACCTCTCCCGTCGCCGACACGGCCGGCGTCGTCGAGCAGGAGCTCGCTCTCGGCGAGGCCGCCGGCTACCTGACGGTCCAGCCGATCGGTGCCGTCACGGTCGGGCAGAAGGGCGAACGGCTCGCGGAGCTCGGCGCCATGGCACGCTCGCGGGCGGCCGTCCGGGTCTTCAGCGACGACGGCTTCTGCGTGTGGGACCCGCTCATCATGCGACGCGCCCTCGAGTACGTGAAGGCGTTCGGCGGTGTCATCGCGCAGCACGCGCAGGACCCGCGTCTGACCGAGGGCGCCCAGATGAACGAGGGCGCGGTGTCGGCGGAGCTCGGGCTCACCGGCTGGCCCGCGGTCGCGGAGGAATCGATCATCGCCCGTGATGTGCTGCTGGCCGAGCACGTCGGGTCGCGGCTGCACGTCTGCCACCTCTCGACGGCCGGTTCGGTCGACATCGTGCGCTGGGCCAAGAAGCGCGGCATCGCGGTCACCGCGGAGGTCACGCCTCACCACCTGCTGCTGACCGACGAACTGGCCCGCGGCTACGACGCGCGCTTCAAGGTGAACCCGCCGCTGCGCCGGGACGAGGATGTGCGCGCCGTCCGCGAGGGTCTCGCCGACGGCACGATCGACATCGTCGCAACCGACCACGCCCCGCATCCGGCCGAGGCGAAGGCCTGCGAATGGCAGGCCGCCGCCAACGGCATGGTGGGACTCGAGAGCGCGCTGCGGGTCGTCCACCGCGCGATGGTCGCCACCGGACTGCTCGACTGGGCCGACGTCGCCCGGGTCATGAGCCGCACGCCCGCCCGGATCGGCGGGCTCGCGGCGCACGGACGCCCGCTCGCGGTCGGCGAGCCGGCGCACCTCGCGCTCTACGACGCCGACGCCGGCGGCACCTTCGACGTGGCCGACCTGCAGGGGCGCAGCACCAACTCGCCCTACCTCGGGCAGGAGCTGCCCGGCAGCGTCCGTTGGACGTTCCACCGCGGGACGGCGACGGTGCGCTCCGGAGCGCTCGTGGACGCCGCGGAGGTGCGCGCATGAGCAAGGAAGGCGCACTTCTGGTCATGATCGGGGTCGCTCTCGTGCTGATCGCCCTGATGGCCTGGGGATGGTGGCGACGATCCCGGCGCGACGGCGGCCTGGTCGCGCCGCGCGGCGAGGTGCCCGCGGGCGCGGTCGTCCGCGCGGAGTTCTCCGGGCTGTACGTCGCCACGACCGCGCACGAGGCGCCCCTCGAACGCCTCGCCATCCGAGGTCTGGGCTTCCGCGCCGCCGGCGAGGTCGTCGTGACCGATTCCGGGCTGGCACTGCGCCTGCGCGGATCGGATCCCGTGTTCCTCGACCGCGACCGCCTCGTCTCCGCCGCCCAGGCGACCGTCGCCATCGACCGGGTGGTCGAGCGCGACGGCCTGCTGCGCGTCACCTGGCTCCTGGGTGACACCCCTCTCGACTCCTACTTCCGCCCCCAGGGCACCTCCGCCCGCGACGCCGCTCAGGCCGTGGCCGCGATCCTGCCCCACCCCACTCCGACGGGAACCGACGCATGACCCTCTTCCGCACCGGACCCGCCGTCCTCGTCCTCGAGGACGGCACCCGCCACGTCGGTCGCGCCTACGGCGCCACCGGCACGACCCTCGGCGAAGTCGTCTTCTCCACCGGTATGACCGGCTACCAGGAGACGCTGACCGACCCCTCCTACGCGGGCCAGATCGTCCTCCAGACCGCACCCCACATCGGCAACACCGGGGTGAACGACGAGGATCCCGAATCCCGCCGCATCTGGGTGGCCGGCTACATCGTCCGCGACCCCTCGCGCGTCGTCTCCAACTGGCGCGCCGACCAGAGCCTCGACGAGGCGCTCGTCAGCGACGGCGTCGTGGGCATCAGCGGCATCGACACGCGCGCGGTGACGCGCCACATCCGCTCCGCCGGCAGCATGCGCGGCGGGATCTTCTCGGGCGACGCCGCGGCGCTCGACCCCGAGGAGCAGGTGCGGATCGTGCGGGAGGCGCCCGAGATGGCGGGGCAGAACCTGTCGGCGTCTGTCTCGGTGGCCGCGGTCGAGGTCACGCCCGCGGTGGGCGAGCGCGTCGGCAACCTGGCGGTGCTCGATCTGGGCGTGAAGCAGGCCACGATCGTGAACCTCGCCGCACGCGGGTTCGACGTGCACGTGCTGCCGCAGTCCGCCACGATCGAGGACATCCGCGCGATCGACCCCGTCGCGGTCTTCTACTCGAACGGCCCCGGCGACCCCGCCGCCTCCGCGGACCACGTCGAGCTGTTGCGCGCCGTCCTCGACGACCGCCTGCCCTTCTTCGGGATCTGCTTCGGCAACCAGCTGCTCGGTCGGGCGCTCGGCTACGGCACCTACAAGCTGCCGTTCGGCCACCGCGGCATCAACCAGCCCGTGCTCGACCGCTCCACCGGACGGGTGGAGATCACGGCCCACAACCACGGGTTCGCCGTCGACGCCCCGCTCGAGGGCATCAGCGACAGCCCGAACGGCTACGGCCGGGTTGAGGTCAGCCACATCGGCCTCAACGACAACGTCGTGGAGGGCCTGCGCGCCCTCGACCTCCCCGCCTTCTCGGTGCAGTACCACCCCGAGGCCGCCGGCGGACCCCACGACGCCAACTACCTGTTCGACCGCTTCCGCGACATGGTGATCGCCGAGGCGTCGACCCGCTCCGCTCGCTCCACGAACGAGGACACCAAGTAATGCCCAAGCGCGACGACATCCACTCCGTCCTCGTCATCGGATCCGGCCCGATCGTGATCGGCCAGGCCTGCGAGTTCGACTACTCCGGCACCCAGGCGTGCCGCGTGCTGCGCGCCGAGGGCGTGCGCGTGATCCTGGTCAACTCCAACCCGGCCACGATCATGACCGATCCCGACTTCGCCGATGCGACCTACATCGAGCCCATCTCGTGGCAGGTGATCGAGACGATCATCGCCAAGGAGCGTCCCGACGCGATCCTGCCGACGCTGGGCGGTCAGACCGCGCTCAACGCCGCGATCGACCTGCACAAGCACGGCATCCTCGAGAAGTACGACGTCGAGCTGATCGGCGCCGACTTCGAGGCCATCAACAAGGGCGAGGACCGCCAGATCTTCAAGCAGCTCGTGCTCGACGCGGGCGCGGATGTGGCCGCCTCCGTCATCTGCCACACGATGGACGACCTGCTCGCCGGCGCCGAGAAGCTCGGCTACCCGCTCGTGGTGCGGCCCTCCTTCACGATGGGCGGGCTCGGTTCGGGCTTCGCGTACGACGAGAACGACCTGCGCCGCATCGGCGGCGCAGGTCTGCACGACTCGCCCACGAACGAGGTCCTGCTCGAGGAGTCGATCCTCGGGTGGAAGGAGTACGAGCTCGAGCTCATGCGCGACACGGCCGACAACACCGTCGTCGTGTGCTCGATCGAGAACGTCGACCCGGTCGGCGTGCACACCGGCGACTCGATCACGGTCGCCCCGGCGCTCACCCTCACCGACCGCGAGTACCAGAAGCTGCGCGACATCGGCATCGACATCATCCGTGCGGTGGGCGTCGACACCGGCGGGTGCAACATCCAGTTCGCGATCGACCCCGCCACCGGACGCATCATCGTCATCGAGATGAACCCGCGCGTGTCGCGGTCGTCCGCGCTGGCCTCGAAGGCCACCGGCTTCCCGATCGCCAAGATCGCCGCGAAGCTCGCCATCGGCTACCGGCTGGACGAGATCCCGAACGACATCACCAAGGTGACCCCGGCGAGCTTCGAGCCGACGCTGGACTACGTCGTCGTGAAGGTGCCGCGGTTCAACTTCGAGAAGTTCCCCGCCGCCGACACGACGCTCACGACCACCATGAAGTCGGTGGGCGAGGCGATGGCGATCGGCCGCAACTACGCGACCGCGCTGCAGAAGGCGCTCCGCTCGCTCGAGAAGCGCGGATCCAGCTTCCACTGGGGCGAGGAGCCGCGCTCGCTCGAGGAGCTCCTCGAGATCTCCCGCACACCCACCGACGGCCGCATCGTCGTGCTGCAGCAGGCGCTCCGCAAGGGCGCCACGATCGAGCAGGCGTTCGACGCCACGGCGATCGACCCGTGGTTCCTCGACCAGATCGTGCTGATCAACGAGGTCGCCGACCACATCCGCGAGGCGGACGAGCTGGATGCCGAGACCCTCCGCATCGCGAAGGAGCACGGCTTCAGCGACGTGCAGATCGCCCAGCTGCGCGGCATCGACGAGCCGCAGGTGCGGGAGATCCGCTACGCGCTGGGCGTGCGACCGGTGTACAAGACGGTCGACACGTGCGCGGGGGAGTTCCCGGCGCTCACGCCGTACCACTACTCGAGCTACGAGGCCGAGACCGAGGTCACGCCCTCCGAGCGCACGAAGGTCGTCATCATCGGCTCGGGCCCGAACCGCATCGGCCAAGGCGTCGAGTTCGACTACTCCTGCGTGCACGCGTCGTTCGCGCTCTCGGATGCCGGATACGAGACCATCATGGTCAACTGCAACCCCGAGACGGTCTCGACCGACTACGACACCAGCGACCGGCTCTACTTCGAGCCGCTGACGCTGGAGGACGTGCTCGAGGTGCTGCACGCCGAGAGCCGCTCCGGAGAGATCCTCGGTGTCATCTGCCAGCTCGGCGGCCAGACGCCGCTGGGACTCGCCAAGGGCATCGAGGCCGCCGGGTACACGATCCTCGGCACCAGCCCCGCGGCCATCGACCTGGCCGAGGAGCGCGAGCTCTTCGCCCGTCTGCTCGACGACGCGGGGCTGGTCGCGCCCCGCAACGGCACCGCGATCGACGTCGAGGGCGCCGTGACGGTCGCCGAGGAGATCGGGTACCCGGTGCTCGTGCGCCCGAGCTTCGTGCTCGGCGGGCGCGGGATGGAGATCGTCTACGACACCGAGAGCCTCCGCGACTACTTCGTGCGCGTCGCCGACCAGGCCATCATCGGCCCGGGCCTGCCGCTGCTGGTCGACCGCTTCCTCGACGACGCGATCGAGATCGACGTCGACGCGCTCTACGACGGCACCGAGCTCTACATCGGCGGCGTCATGGAGCACCTGGAGGAGGCCGGCATCCACTCCGGCGACTCGAGCTGCACGCTGCCGCCCGTGAGCCTCGGCCGCAGCGACATCGACCGCGTCCGCGTGGCGACGCTCGCCATCGCCGAGGGCGTCGGGGTGCGCGGACTGCTCAACGTGCAGTTCGCGATCAGCGCCGGCGTGCTCTACGTGATCGAGGCCAACCCGCGCGCGAGCCGCACGGTGCCCTTCGTGTCGAAGGCCCTCGGCATCCCGCTCGCCAAGGCGGCGGCCCGGATCATGTCGGGCTCGTCGATCGACGAGCTGCGCGTCGAGAAGCTGCTTCCCGCGCAGGACGGCTCCCGCGTGCCGCTCGACGCGCCCGTCTCGGTCAAGGAGGCCGTGCTGCCGTTCAAGCGGTTCCGCACCGCCGACGGCAAGACCGTGGACTCGGTGCTCGGACCCGAGATGCGCTCCACCGGCGAGGTCATGGGCATCGACCGCGACTTCCCGACGGCCTTCGCCAAGAGCCAGCAGGCCGCGTACGGCGGGATGCCGCTGGGCGGAACGGTCTTCATCTCAGTCGCCGACTCGGACAAGCGCGCCGTCATCCTGCCCGCGCACCGTCTGCACGAGCTCGGCTACGAGCTGGTGGCCACGGAGGGCACCGCCGAGATCCTGGCGCGCAACGGCATCGCCGTCCGCGTCGTCAACAAGTACTCGGACACCCAGGCGTCGGGCGAGACGAACATCGTCGACCTCATCAACGCGGGCGAGATCGACATGGTCGTGAACACCCCGAGCGGCGGATCGGCTCGTGCCGACGGCTACGAGATCCGCGCCGCGGCGGTGGCCGCCGACAAGGCGCTGTTCACCACGATGGCCGTGCTCGGTGCGGCCGTGAGCGCTCTGCCGGTGCTGCGGGAGGGCTTCGCGGTGAAGAGCCTGCAGGAGTACGCCGCCGATCGGGCGGCGCGCGCGTGACCACATTCGGGCAGCGGCTGCGCGCGGCGATGGACGAGCACGGTCCGCTGTGCGTCGGCATCGATCCGCACGAGAGCCTGCTCGAGTCGTGGGGGCTGCCGACGAGCGCCGACGGCGCGCGAGACTTCGGGCTGCGCGTCGTCGAGGCGGCCGCCGGCCGCGTGGGTGTCGTCAAACCGCAGGTGGCGTTCTTCGAGCGCTACGGCTCGCGGGGCTTCGCGGCGCTCGAGGACGTCCAGGCGGCGGCGCGGGATGCCGGTCTGCTCGTGATCGCGGACGCGAAGCGCGGCGACATCGGCACGACGATGGAAGGGTACGCGCAGGCGTGGCTCGCCCCCGGGGCTCCCCTCGAAGCCGATGCGGTGACGTTGAGCCCGTACCTGGGGCCGGACTCGCTGCAGAAGACCCTCACCACGGCGCTCCGCCACGGCAAGGGGGCCTTCGTACTCGCCGCCACCAGCAACCCCGAGGCCGCCACCGTGCAGCAGGCCGCGACGGCGGACAGCGCATCGGACGACGGCGAACGCGTCGCCGAGCGGGTCGCACGCGACGCGGGATGGAACAACGTCGGGCTTCCCGGTGCGCTCGGATCGATCGGCGTGGTCGTGGGGGCCACGGTCGACCGGGCGCGCTTCGGGCTGACCGACATCGTGCTGGCCGGCACCCCGATCCTCGCTCCCGGTTTCGGTGCGCAGGGCGCGGAGCCCTCCGATCTCGACCGACTCTTCGGCTACGTCGCCGCGAACGTCATCGCGAGCGAGAGCCGCAGCATCCTGGCCGTCGGACCCGACCGACTGGCCCAGCGCATCGAGCAACGACGCGCCCTGTACACGGGAGGAACCCATGGCTGACAGCCGGACACCGCCCGAGGTCGACCGCGTCGCGGCATCGCGCAAAGCGGTCGCCGCGCGTCGTGCGCGCGCCTCGCTCAAACGCGACATCGCGACGCGGGTCGTCAGCCCGCAGGAGATCCTCCGCCGGGCGACGGCCGATCCGGCCTCACCGGCCGGGACCATCCGCGTGCCGGAGTTCCTGACCTCGATCCCGGCGATCGGCGAGGGCAAGCGCGACCGCATCCTGGCCGATCTCGGCATCTCGCCCGTCAAGCGTCTCGGCGGGCTCGGCGTCCGGCAGCGCCGCGCGCTGGAGACCTGGCTCGACGGACGCGTGCCGGAGCCGGTGGCCCGCTCCTCGCGCAGCAGGCTGCTCGTGCTCGCCGGTCCCACCGCCGTCGGCAAGGGCACCGTGGCCGCCCACATCCAGGAGCACCACCCCGAGATCCTCCTGTCGGTGTCGGCGACGACGCGCACCCCGCGACCGGGGGAGGTCGACGGCACGCACTACTTCTTCGTCGACGACGCCGGCTTCGACGCGCTGATCGAACGCGGCGAGCTGCTCGAGTGGGCGACCGTGCACAACACGCACCGGTATGGCACGCCGCGCGGCCCGATCGAGGCGGCGCTGGCCGAGGGTCGCACCGTGCTGCTCGAGATCGACCTGCAGGGCGCCCGTCAGGTGCGCGAAGCCGCGCCCGACGCGACGCTGGTGTTCCTCCTGCCGCCGAGCTGGGACGAACTGGTCGACCGATTGGTGGGTCGCGGCACGGAGGACGAGGAGGAGCGGGCCCGGCGTCTGCGCACCGCGCGGGTCGAGCTGGCCTCGCAGAACGAGTTCGATCACCTGGTTGTGAACGCGAACGTCGCCGATGCCGCGCAAGAGGTCGTAGAATTGGCGGAGGCTTCTGCGCGCGTGTCGTGACGACACGCCGCGCTCCGCTTTCCGCCGTCATCCCCGAACCAGGAGGTTTCGCCATGGCAGGGACAAACCAGGGCATCATCGATCCGCCGATCGACAGCCTGCTCGAAAAGGTCGACTCCAAGTACCAGCTGGTGATCTACGCATCCAAGCGCGCGCGTCAGATCAACGACTACTACTCGGACCTTCACGAGGGCAACCTCTTCGACAACGTGGGGCCGCTCGTCGACTCGACGATCGAGGACAAGCCGCTCACGATCGCACTTCACGAGATCCACGAGGACAAGCTGCGCCTGCGGCACGCCGAGTGACATCTACCCTTTTCGCTCCCCCCGGCACATCCGTGTCCGGGGGGAGCGTCATACTTGCGGGGTCGCCGTCCCGCAGCGAGTTGGAGCATCGATGACCGAGTTGCGTCTGTTCACCTCAGAATCCGTCACCGAGGGACACCCCGACAAGATCTGCGACCAGATCTCCGACAGCATCCTCGATGCGATCCTCCGCGAAGACCCCGAAGGCCGCGTCGCCGTCGAGACCCTGGTCACCACCGGGCTCGTGCACGTGGCGGGCGAGGTGTCCACGCGGGCCTACGTCGAGATCCCCGCGATCGTGCGCGATGTCGTCAACCGCATCGGGTACACCTCCAGCGAGACCGGGTTCGACGGCGACTCGTGCGGGGTGAGCGTGTCGATCGGTGCGCAGTCCTCCGACATCGCCGCCGGCGTGAACCAGGCCTTCGAACAGCGCGAGCAGCGCTCCGCCGACCCCCGCGACGAGCAGGGCGCCGGCGACCAGGGCATCATGTTCGGCTTCGCGACCACCGAGACGCCCCAGTACATGCCGATGGCCGCGTGGACCGCGCACCGCATGGCGGAGCGCCTGGCGGACACCCGACGCTCCGGAGCGCTCGAGTTCCTGCGCCCCGACGGCAAGACGCAGGTCACCCTCGGCTACGACGGCCACGTGCCGGTCACGGTCGACTCCGTCGTGCTGTCGACGCAGCACCACCCCGACATCAGCCAGGAGGAGCTGCGCCAGCTCGTGCGCAGCGAGGTCATCGACCCGGTCCTGGCCGCCACCGGACTCGACACCACGGGCGTGGAGTACTTCATCAACCCCGCCGGCCCCTTCGTGACGGGCGGCCCCAAGGGCGACGCCGGCCTCACCGGTCGCAAGATCATCATCGACACCTACGGCGGCGCGTCGCGGCACGGCGGCGGCGCCTTCAGCGGCAAGGACCCCTCGAAGGTCGACCGCTCGGCCGCCTATGCGATGCGTTGGGTGGCCAAGAACGCGGTGGCCGCGGGACTCGCCGACCGACTCGAGGTGCAGGTCGCCTACGCGATCGGCAAGGCGAAGCCCGTGGGTCTGTACGTCGAGAGCTTCGGCACCGGTCACGTGGCCGACGACGTCATCACGCGCGCCGTGCTGGACGTCTTCGACCTCCGCCCCAAGGCGATCATCGAGCAGCTCGACCTGCTGCGCCCGATCTACGCGGCCACGGCGGCGTACGGTCACTTCGGTCGTGAGCTGCCCGACTTCACGTGGGAGCGCCTCGACCGCGTCGAGGAGCTCCGCGCGGCCGCCGGTCTCTGAGATGGCGGGGGCACCGGCTCCCGCCCGACCCGTGGCGCGTGTCCTGCTGGATTCTCCGCTGCCGCAGCTCGACCGGCTCTTCGACTACTCGATCCCGCCCGAGTTCGACGCCGAGGCGCAGCCGGGCGTGCGCGTCAAGGTTCCGCTGCGGAGCATGGGGCGCGTGGTCGACGGCTATCTCGTCGAGCGCATCGAGCAGCCCGTCGACGATCGGCCGCTGTCCGAGATCGACAGCGTCGTGTCGCCGATGCCGGTGCTGACGCCGGAGCTCTACTCCCTCGCCCGTCGTGCGGCCGACCGCGCGGCCGGATCGGCCTCCGACATCCTGCGGCTCGCGATCCCGCGACGGATGGTCCGTGCCGAGAAGGCCTGGCAGCATTCGCCGCCGCCCGAGGCGCCGATGATCGACCCGGGCGACGTCCGGACGGCGGAGGAGGTGCTGGCGGCGTTCCCGCACCTGACGGAGGCGATCCTGGCGGGGGAGCGCCTCGTGGTGGATGCGGTGCCGCGCCCGGCCACGCTCGCCGACGGCGCGACCGTCGGCGCGTGGGCCGTGCTGCTGGCCGCCGCGGCGCTGCGTACACTCGCGGCCGGACGCAGCGTCGTCGTGGTGGTGCCGGACCACCGCGATCAGGATCAGCTGCTCACGGCGCTGGCCGGGCGCGTGCCCGCGACCGCGCTCGTGCGCGACGACGCCCGCCAGTCGGGCCCGGCGCGGTACGGCGCCTTCCTGCGGATGCTGGCCGACGCGCCGTGCATCGTCGTGGGCAACCGCTCGGCGGTCTACGCGCCGGTCAGCGACCTGGGGCTGCTCGTCGTGTGGGACGACGGCGACCCGCTGCTGGCCGAGCCTCACAGCCCCGGGGTGCACGCCCGGGACGCGGCGCTGCTGCGTCAGGAATCCGACGGCTGCGCCCTGCTCGTGGCCGGTCATACCCGCACGAGCGACATGGAGCGCCTGGTGCGGGTGGGCTGGTTCCGCGAGATCATCGCGGCACGCCGGATCACCCCGCGCGTCATCCTCACCGCCACCTCCGACGCGCCGGGACACGCGCGCATCCCCTCGACCGCGTTCGCCGCGGTCCGCGAAGCGCTCGCGCAGGGCCCCGTGCTCGTGCAGGTTGCGCGCCCCGGCTACGCGCCCGTCGTGGTGTGCGACTCGTGCCGCACGCCGGCCCGATGCCCGCACTGCACCGGCCCGCTGCGGGTGCGCCGTGCGGGCTCTCCGCCGGAGTGCTCGTGGTGCGGACGCGGGATCGCGCTCTGGCGCTGCACCGCGTGCGAGGGGCAGAAGCTGCGCCTCGCCTCGGCAGGAAGCGAGCGCACCGCCGACGAGCTCGGACGCGCCTTCCCCGGCACGCGCGTGATCATCGCCGACGGCGACCACCCGGTCCTCCGGGTGGAGCACCGGCCGGCGCTCGTCATCGCCACGCGCGGCGCCGAGCCGATCGCGGACGAGGGCTATCGCGCGGTGCTGCTGCTCGACGGCGATCGGATGCTGCTCGCCGAGGATCTGCGCATCGGCGAGTTCTGCCTGCGCTGGTGGTCGAACGCGGCCGCTCTCGCGGCGCCGGGTGCGCCGGTGCTGCTGGCGGGGGTCGTGGGTCCCGTCGCTCGGGCGCTCGCCACGTGGACCCAGCCCGCCTACGCCCTGCGCGAGCTGTCGGAGCGGACCCCGCTGCGGATGCCGCCGGCGATGCGGGTGGCGGCGGTGGAGGGCCCGCCCCGCGAGCTCCACGAGGTGCTCGCCCAGCTGCGACGCGACGTCCCGGAGCTCGACGACCAGTCGATCCTCGGGCCCGCTCCGCTGCCCGGCGAGGATCCGCCGCGCGCCCGCGCGCTGGTGCGGTTCGACTACGGCGCGGGGCGCGCGGTCACCGGCGCCTTGCGTGCCGCCGTGATCGCCGATGCGGTCTCGACCCGAGCCCGTCGCACCCGCGGGGCGCCCAAGAGCCGCAATACACTCAGAGTGCGGGTGGACGTGCCCGACCCCGATCTATGAGGAGCCCGATGCGTCTGGTCTTCGCCGGAACACCCGATCCCGCCGTCGAATCGCTCCGCGCGCTGCGGGCGAGCGATCACGAGATCGCCGCCGTCATCACCCGTACCGACGCCCCGCTCGGACGCAAGCGCATCCTCACCCCGTCCCCGGTCGCGCAGGCCGCCGACGAGGCGGGTCTGCCGGTGCTGAAGGCCGACCGGCTCGACGACGAGATGACGGCGCGGGTCGCCGCGCTCCGCCCCGATCTGGGCGTCATCGTCGCCTACGGCGCGCTCGTGCGCGCCCCGCTCCTGGCCGTTCCGCGCCTGGGCTGGATCAACCTGCACTTCTCGCTCCTGCCGCGGTGGCGCGGTGCGGCGCCCGTGCAGCGCGCGTTGATCGCCGGCGACGCGGAGACGGGCACGAGCGTGTTCCAGCTGACCCCGGGACTCGACGAGGGCGACGTGTTCGCACAGGAGGCCTCCCGCATCCCGCCGAGCGCGACGGCCGATCAGCTTCTCGCGCAGCTCGCCCGCTCCGGCGCCCGGCAGCTCGTCGACGTCGTCGACCGGCTCGCGGCCGGCACAGCGACCGCCGTCGCGCAGGGCGAACCGTCGACCTACGCCGCGAAGCTGGAGGCCGAGGACGGGCGGCTCGACTGGACGGCGACGGCCGAGACGATCCTCGGGCGCTTCCGCGGCACGACCCCCGAGCCTGGCGCCTTCACGACGATCGACGGGGCCCGCCTGAAGATCCACGAGCTGCGCCGCGCCGATGCCGAGGTCGCCCTCGCACCCGGTGCCCTGCGCGGGGAGGGCGCCGCGGTGCTGGTGGGGACGGGCTCCGACCCGCTCGCGATCGTCACCGTGCAGCCCGCCGGCAAGTCGGCGATGGCGGCCGGCGACTGGTGGCGGGGCCTGCGCACCAGCAGCCCGGTGGCCGGCTCATGAGCCGCCGTGCCGACCCCCGTCGCGTGGCCTATGCCACGCTCCGCGCCGTCGACGAGTCCGAGGCCTACGCCAATCTGCTCCTGCCGGTCGAGATCGATCGCGCCGGACTCGACACGCAGGACGCCGCTCTCGCGACCGAGCTGACCTACGGCACCCTGCGTCGCCAGGGCACCTACGACGCCATCATCGCGCTGGCCGCGGGGCGCGACATCCAGGCCATCGATCCCGACGTGCGCGACGCGCTGCGCCTCGGCGTGCACCAGCTGCTCTCGACGCGCATCGCCTCGCACGCGGCCGTCCACGAGACGGTGGCCCTCGTGCGCGAGGTGGCGGGCCAGAGCGCCACGGGATTCGCCAACGCGGTGCTGCGCCGGATCTCGCGCGACACGCCGGGGGAGTGGATGGGGCGCATCGAGCAGGCGGCCCGCTCCGACGACGAGCGGATCGGGCTGGTGCACTCGCACCCGGTCTGGATCCTCCGCGCCTTCCGCCGGGCACTCGCTGCCGAGGGACGTGCCGACGAGATCGACGACCTGCTGCGTGCCGATAATGCGTCCCCGCGCGTCTCGCTGGCCGTCCTGCCGGGGCTCGCCACCCGCCCGGCCGACCTCGCCCCCACGCAGTACTCGCCCGTCGGCGCGCAGCTGCCCGGCGGCGACCCGGAGCGCATCGTCACCGCCTCGGGAGGCCGCATCCGGGTGCAGGACGAAGGGTCCCAGCTCGTGGCCCTGGCGCTCCCGGCCGCGACCCCCATCCGTCCCGGCGAACGCTGGCTCGATCTGTGCGCCGGCCCGGGCGGCAAGACCGCGCTCCTCGCCGCCGAAGCGCTCCGCCACGGTGCCGCGCTCGAAGCGAACGAGATCTCGCACACCCGGGCGGGTCTGGTGCGCCGGGCCCTCGCCGGTGTGCCGGCCGAGGTTCCCGTGAGCGAGGAGGACGGCCGCGACCGCGCGCACGCGACGCCGGGCGGCTACGACCGCATCCTCGTGGACGCGCCCTGCACCGGACTCGGCGCGCTCCGGCGCCGCCCCGAGGCGCGGTGGCGGAAGTCGCCGAACGACGTGACCGAGCTCGTCGACCTGCAGCGCGACCTCGTCGCCGCGGCCCTCACGGCGCTGCGGCCCGGGGGAGTGCTGGCATACGTGACCTGCTCCCCGCACCTGGCCGAGACCACCGGCGTCGTCGCGGACGTGCTGCGCACCGCGGGCGACGACGTCGAGGAGCTGGATGCGCGGGCGGTGCTCCAGAGCGTCTCCCGGACCCCGCTGGACCTGCCGGCGCCCTCCAGCGGCAGCGGGCGGGCGCAGCTGTGGCCGCATCGTCACGGCACCGACGCCATGTTCATCTCCCTGCTGCGTCGGCGCCCGTCGACCGACGAGAAGAGGTAACCGTGTCCGACATCCGCATCAATCCGTCGATCCTCGCCGCCGACTTCGTCAACATGCAGGCCGAGCTCGCGCGGATCGCCGCCGCCGACTTCGTGCACGTCGACGTGATGGACAACCACTTCGTGCCGAACCTGACGTTCGGCCCGCAGATGGTCGAGCGCATCCAGGCCACGAGTCCGGTGCCGTTGGATGTGCACCTGATGATCGACGACCCGATGCGCTGGGCGCCCGAGTACGCCGAGATCGGCGCGGCCTCGGTCACGTTCCACCTCGAGGCCGCCGCCGACCCGGTGGCCGTCGCGCGGCGCCTCCGCCAGATCGGCGCGCGAGCGGGGGTGGCGGTCAAGCCCGGCACGCGTGCGGACGCGCTGTACGAGATCCTCGACGAGTTCGACCAGATCCTCGTGATGACGGTCGAGCCGGGGTTCGGCGGGCAGTCGTTCATGCCCGAGACGATGCCGAAGCTGCGCGAGCTCGCCGACGAGGCGCGGCGCCGCGGCTCCGCGGTCTGGTTGCAGGTGGACGGCGGCATCTCGGCGTCGACCATCGCCCAGGCGGCCGAGGCCGGGGCCGACACCTTCGTCGCCGGATCCGCGGTGTTCGGCGCGGATGATCCCGACGCGGCGATCCGGGGTCTCCGGGCCACCGCGGGCTCCGCCCACCGCCACGCGCACTGACCCGCCGCCGGGACGCTACCCTGGGACGGTGAAGACGTTCGACGATCTGTTCGCAGAGCTCAGCGAGAAGGCCACGACGCGACCGGCAGGTTCGGGCACCGTCGCCGAGCTGGATGCCGGCGTGCACACGATCGGCAAGAAGATCGTCGAGGAGGCCGCCGAGGTCTGGATGGCCGCCGAGTACGAGTCGGACGAGGCCGCCGCCGAGGAGATCTCGCAGCTGCTCTACCACCTGCAGGTGCTCATGCTCGCGAAGGGGCTGTCGCTCACCGACGTCTACCGACATCTGTGACCTGCCGCCGCATCCCTCACGTCTCCTTCCGAAAGAGCTCCACACCATGCTGAGAATCGCCGTGCCCAACAAGGGCTCGCTCTCCGAGACCGCCGCCGCGATGCTGTCCGAGGCCGGCTACCACGGCCGCACGGACCCCAAGGCCCTGCACATCATCGACCCGGTCAACGACGTCGAGTTCTTCTACCTGCGCCCCAAGGACATCGCCACCTACGTGGGATCGGGCGCGCTGGATGTCGGCATCACGGGCCGCGACCTGCTGCTCGACGCGCGGATGCCGGGCGCCCGTGAGATCGAGGCCCTCGGCTTCGGCGGCTCCACGTTCCGCTTCGCAGGCCCTCCCGGGCGCTTCTCCGAGCTCGCCGACCTCGAGGGCATGCGGGTGGCGACGGCCTACCCGGGGCTCGTCGACGCATACCTCGATGAGCACGGCGTGGCCGTCGACCTGGTGCCGCTGGACGGTGCGGTCGAATCCGCGGTCGAGCTGGGCGTCGCGGATGCGGTCGCCGACGTCGTCTCGACCGGCACGACCCTGCGCCAGGCCGGGCTCGAGATCTTCGGCCCCGTCCTGCTGGAGTCCGACGCCGTGCTGATCACCGGCGCGCAGGAGCCCACCGGCCTCGACACGCTGCTCCGGCGCCTGCGCGGCGTGCTCGCCGCGCGCCGCTACGTGCTGGTCGACTACGACCTGCCCGCCGACCTGATCGACGCGGCGATCGCGGTGGCACCGGGCATCGAGTCGCCCACCATCTCGCCGCTGCGCGACCCCTCCTGGGTCGCCGTGCGCGTCATGAGCCCGCGGACGGGTGTCAACCAGGTGATGGACGCGCTGTACGCGATCGGCGCACGCGCGATCCTCGTCACCGAGATCCACGCCGCGAGGCTCTGATGAGTCTGGTCTGCCGCGTCATCCCCTGCCTCGACGTGGCCGCGGGGCGCGTGGTGAAGGGTGTGAACTTCGAGAACCTCCGCGACATGGGCGACCCGGTCGAGCTCGCCCGGCTGTACTTCGCGCAGGGGGCGGACGAGCTGACGTTCCTCGACGTCACCGCCACGGTCGACGAGCGGGCCACGACCTACGACGTCGTCCGCCGCACGGCCGAACAGGTCTTCATCCCGCTGACGGTGGGCGGGGGAGTCCGTTCGGCGGACGACGTGGCTCGTCTCCTCGGCGTCGGCGCCGACAAGATCGGCGTCAACTCCGCGGCCATCGCGCGCCCGGCGCTGCTCGACGAGATCGCGGACCGGTTCGGCGCGCAGGTGCTGGTGCTCTCGCTCGACGTCAAGCGGTCCGACGCGACGGCTTCCGGCTTCGTCGTCACCACCCACGGCGGCCGCACGCAGACGACCCTCGACGCCCTCGAGTGGGCGCGCGAGGCGATCGAGCGGGGGGCGGGGGAGCTCCTGGTCAACTCGATCGATGCGGACGGCACCAAGGACGGCTTCGACCTCGAGCTCGTCGGCCTCATGCGCGAGCTCTCGTCCGTCCCGGTGATCGCCTCGGGCGGCGCGGGCTCGGCAGCCGACTTCGCGCCCGCCATCCGCGCGGGCGCCGACGCGGTCCTCGCCGCCTCCGTCTTCCACTCCGCGCAGCTCACGATCGGCGACGTCAAGGACGCCCTGGTCGCCGACGGCATCGAGGTGCGCGCATGAGCGCCGAAACGGTCGAGGAGCGCATCGCCCGCGTCGCCTTCACCGACGACGGCCTCGTGGCCGCCATCGTGCAGCAGTGGGACACGCGCGAGGTGCTGATGCTCGGGTGGATGGATGCGGAGGCGCTCCGGCGCACGCTCACGTCCGGCCGGGTCACGTTCTGGTCGCGCTCACGTCAGGAGTACTGGCGCAAGGGCGACACGTCCGGCCACATCCAGCTCGTCCGCGGCGCGCGCCTCGACTGCGACGGCGATGCGATCCTGCTGAGCGTCGAACAGGTGGGCGCGGCCTGCCACACCGGCGACCGCACCTGCTTCGACGCGGACGACCTCGACCCCGTCCGGGGCGACGCGTGATCCGACGCGCGCGCCTCCTCTCGGTGCTGATCGCCCTCGCCGCCGGGGCGGTGGGCACGATCTCCTCGACCCAGACGTGGATCCACGTGGTGCTCGGCGACGGCGCTTCGGCCGACGTCGCCGTGGCGGGTGCCGACGCCGTCCCGGTGCTCGCGCCGCTCTGCCTCGCCGTGCTCGCGCTGGGCGCGGCGCTCTCGATCGTGGGCCGCATCCTGCGCCTCGTGTTCGGCGCGATCACCGTCGCGATCGCGGTGCTGCTGTTCGTGCTGACCCTTCCGGTGCTCACTGGCCCCCACGTCGACGCGTACGCCCCCGCCGTCACCGACACGACGGGCATCACCGGGGACTCGGCCGTCGCGACCCTCGTCGTGTCGGCGACCGTCACCGCGTGGCCGGCCGTGTCGCTCCTCGTCGCCGTCGTGCTGGCGCTGGTCGGCGTCTTCGTGCTCGTCACCGGCTACGGCTGGGCGACCGGCGGCCGCAAGTACGACACCGCGGCGCGCCGGGCCGCGCTCCCCGCCGACGCCCCCCTCGACGCCATCGATTCCTGGGACGATCTCAGCCGCGGCACCGATCCGACGACGCCCGAACCGCCCCGCTAGACTGGAACCTGGGCCGCAACCCGCGGCGGCCGCACGCGAAGGAGACTCATGAGCAACCCCATCGGCGATCCCGGCCACGGACACTCACCGGCAGCCTGGACGGCCGTCGTCATCATGCTCGTGGCGGTCGCGCTCGGCACGCTCTTCTTCGTGCTGGATCTTCCGGTGCTCGTGTGGGCCTCCGTCGTCCTGCTCGTCATCGGCCTGATCGTCGGCTGGGCGCTCAAGCGCGCCGGCTGGGGGGCCAACGGCCCGAAGTACGTCGCGAAAGAGCACTGAGCGTGCTCGCCGACCTGACGGCCGGCGCGGTGGAGGACTCCGAACGGCGTCGCCTCGAGCGGCCGTTCGACGAGGTCGAGCGACGGGCGCTGGCGCAGACGCCGGCACTGGACGCGCTGGCCGCCCTCGCACCCGCCGACCGCGTCAAGATCATCGCCGAGGTCAAGCGCGCGAGTCCCTCGCGCGGTGATCTCGCCGCGATCCCCGATCCCGCCCTGCAGGCGGCGCGGTACGAGGAGGGCGGCGCGAGCGCCATCTCGGTGCTGACCGAGGAACGCCGCTTCAAGGGCAGCCTCGCCGACCTCGAGGCCGTGCGCGCCCGGGTGGCGGTACCCGTCCTGCGCAAGGACTTCGTCGCGACCGAGTACCAGGTGCTCGAGGCGCGCGCAGCCGGCGCGGATCTGGTGCTCCTGATCGTCGCCGCTCTCGAGCAGCCGCAGCTCACCCGGCTCCACGCCCTCGTGCAGCAGCTCGGGATGACGCCGCTCGTCGAGACCCATTCCGCGGACGAGCTGGCACGCGCGAGCGATCTCGGCGCACGTCTCATCGGAGTCAACGCCCGCAACCTGTCGACGTTCGAGCTCGACCGTGACCTGTTCGGCCGGTTGGCCGACCGTTTCCCCGCGGATGCGATCAAGATCGCGGAGTCCGCGGTGCTCGCACCCGACGACGTCCGCCACTACCGCGCGGGCGGCGCCGACGTCGTCCTCGTGGGCGAAGCGCTCGTCACGAGCGAACCCGTGGCAACCCTGCACGCTTTCCTGGAGGCCGGATCATGAACCTGCGCGATGCCAAGGGGCCGTACTTCGGCGAGTTCGGCGGCCGGTACATGCCGGAATCGCTGATCGCCGCGATCGACGAGCTGACCGCCGTCTACGAGACCGCGATCGTCGACCCGTCGTTCCAGAGCGAGCTCACGGCGCTCCTGCACTCCTACGCCGGGCGCCCCTCCGCCCTCACCGAAGTGCCGCGCTTCGCGGAGCACGCCGGCGGCGGACGCGTATTCCTCAAGCGCGAGGACCTCAACCACACCGGGTCGCACAAGATCAACAACGTGCTCGGGCAGGCCCTGCTCACCCAGCGCCTGGGCAAGACGCGTGTGATCGCCGAGACCGGCGCCGGCCAGCACGGCGTGGCCACCGCCACGGCCGCGGCACTGTTCGGCTTCGACTGCACGATCTACATGGGCGAGGTCGACACCGAGCGCCAGGCGCTCAACGTCGCCCGCATGCGGCTGCTGGGCGCCGAGGTCATCCCCGTCACCACCGGCTCGCGCACCCTCAAGGACGCCATCAACGAGGCGTACCGCGACTGGGTCGCGAGCGTCGAGACGACGAACTACATCTTCGGCACGGCCGCGGGACCCCACCCGTTCCCGGCCATGGTGCGCGACTTCCAGAAGATCATCGGCGAAGAGGCGCGCGCGCAGCTCCTCGACGAGATCGGGCGCCTGCCGGACGCCGTGTTCGCGTGCGTCGGCGGCGGCTCGAACGCGATCGGCATGTTCGACGCGTTCCTCGACGACGAGGGTGTGGCCCTGTACGGCGTGGAGGCCGCCGGCGACGGCGTCGACACGCCGCGCCACGCCGCATCCATCGGGCGCGGTCGCCCCGGCGTCCTGCACGGCGCCAAGACGTACGTGCTGCAGGACGAGGACGGCCAGACGATCGAGTCGCACTCGATCTCGGCGGGACTGGACTACCCGGGCGTCGGCCCCGAGCACGCGTGGCTCGCGGACATCGGCCGTGCCTCCTACATCCCGGCCACCGACGACGAGGCCATGCAGGCGCTGCGACTGCTCTCGCGGACGGAGGGCATCATCCCCGCCGTCGAATCCGCGCACGCGCTGGCCGGCGCCATGCGGGTCGGTCGCGAGCTCGGCGAGGACGCCGTCATCGTCATCAACCTGTCGGGTCGCGGCGACAAGGACATGGACACCGCCGCGCGCTACTTCGACCTGTACGACGCCGCGGTGGCCGCGGCCGAACCGGTCGCCGTCGCGGCTCCCGCGGACGAGGCCAAGGGCGAGGGGACAGAGCTGTGACATCACGCGTCGCCGCGGCGATCGCCGCCGCTCACGCCGAGGGACGCGGTGCGTTCGTCGGCTACCTGCCGCTGGGGTACCCCGACACGGCCACGAGCATCGAGGCCGCCGTCACGCTGGCCGAGAACGGCGCCGACGTGATCGAGCTGGGCCCGCCGTATTCCGATCCGGTCATGGACGGCGTGGTCATCCAGGAGGCGACGCAGGCGGCGCTCGCGGCAGGCTTCCGGCTGCGCGACATGTTCCCCGCGATCGCCGAGATCACGCGCCGGGTCGACGTGCCGGTCGTCGTCATGACCTACTGGAACCCGGTCATGCAGTACGGGGTCGACCGTTACGCCGACGACCTGCTGGCCGCCGGTGGCGCCGGGCTCATCACGCCCGATATCACCCCGGAGTCCGCCGCCGACTGGATCGCCGCGAGCGAGCGCACCGGCCTCGACCGGATCTTCCTCGCCGCGCCCACCTCGACCGACGAGCGCCTCGACCTGGTGGTCGAGAACTCGACCGGCTTCGTCTACACCGTCTCCACGATGGGGATCACGGGGGAGCGCGCCGAGTTGGATGCCGCCGCCCGTACGCTCGTCGCCCGGCTCCGCGATCGCGGCGTCGACCACGCGTGCGTGGGGATCGGCATCTCGACGGCCGACCAGGTGTCGGGCGTGCTCGAGTACGCAGACGGGGCGATCGTGGGCACCGCGCTGGTGCGGGCTCTCCGCGACGGCGGGCTCGACGAGCTCGCTCGTACCGCGCGTGTCTTGGCGGACGGCACCCGCCGCTGAGGCTTCCGCCCCCGCGCCGCGCCTCGGGTAGCGTCGGGGGATGGCCGATTCGACCACATCGCTCGCACAGCCGCTCTACGGAGCCGGCTGGGGGCAGGCGATCACCCGCTTCTTCCGTAAGTACGCCACCTTCTCCGGGCGCGCCAGCCGCAGCGAGTACTGGTGGTGGGTGCTGACGAACGCGCTCGTCGGCGTCGCCTTCGACGTGCTCGGTCGCTTCTTCGACGGCGACGCCGGCGTGGCCATGTGGCCCCTGCCGTATCTCACGGGCGCCCTTCCTGCGATGGCGACGCCGGCCACGACCGTCTGGTCGGCCCTCGCCGTCGCCTACGCTCTCGTGACGCTGCTGCCGTCGCTGGCGCTCCTCTGGCGCCGGCTGCACGACACCGGCCGCAGCGGCGGCTGGTTCTTCATCGTGTTCGTGCCGCTGGTGGGCCCCATCGTCCTCCTGGTGTTCACGATCGGCGGCCCGCGGCCCGAGGGATATCGGTTCGACGACCCCGTCTGATCGTCACCGGGTGCCGCGCAACCGGCCCTAGACTCATCCTCATGACGTTCGCCCCCACGAGCGCCCTCACCGGCGTGCTCGCCAGCATCCCGAGCCCTTCGATCAGCTATGTCGATCTCGGGCCGCTGCGCATCCACTTCTACGCGCTCTGCATCATCGCGGGCATCGTGGTGGCGGTCTTCCTGACCAACCACCGCCTGAACCGCCGCGGCGCCGAGCCGTGGGTCGTGATCGACATCGCCCTGTTCGCGGTGCCGATCGCCATCATCGGTGCGCGGATCTACCACGTGCTCACGCACCCCGGCTTCTACTTCGGCGCCTCCTCGAACCCCTGGGTCCTGTTCACCATCGAGAACGGCGGCTTCGTCTGGCACACCGGCACCGTCTGGGCGATCTGGGAGGGCGGCATCGCCATCTACGGCGCCCTGATCGGCGGCGCGGTCGGCGCGCTCATCGGATGCCGGTGGACCGGGATCCGCTTCTGGAGCTTCGCCGACGCACTCGCCCCGGGCCTGATCATCGCGCAGGCGATGGGACGCTTCGGCAACTACTTCAACCAGGAGCTGTTCGGTCAGCCCACCGACGCCTGGTGGGGTCTGGAGATCTCCCCGGACAACCCGGCGATCCCCGTCGGACTGCCAGAGGGCACTCTTTTCCAGCCGACGTTCCTCTACGAGGTCATCTGGAACCTGCTGGGCGCCGCCGTCCTCCTCTGGGCCGGCTCGCGCTTCACGCTGCAGTGGGGGCGCCTGTTCGGGCTCTACCTCGTCTGGTACTCGGCGGGCCGTATCGTCTGGGAATCCATCCGCATCGACCCGAGCGAGATCTACTTCGGCATCCGCACGAACGTGTGGGCGGCGATCCTCGGCGTGCTGCTGGGACTGGCGATCATGATCGCCCAGAAACGTCGCCACACCGGCCTCGAGCCCTCGCCGTACCAGCCCGGACGCGAATGGGCGTCGAAGTCGGCTGTACAATCGCAGGACACCGAGGACTTCGTCGATGTGAGCGCACCGCCCGCGACAGAATCCAGCACCGATCGCATCGCCACAAGCACCGCCGACAGGTAAGTCATCCGGGCCGACGTCGTCCCAGCATCAGCAACAATCTTGAGGACGGTTGGTATGGCTTCGAGCCCCCGTCATGGTGCCGTCGGAACATCCGGCACCGGCACGTTCCCCGCGAAGCAGGGAATGTACAACCCCGCGTTCGAGAAAGACGCGTGCGGTCTGGCGATGGTCGCCACGCTGCGCGGCGAAGCCGGGCACGACATCATCGATCTCGCGCTCACGGCGCTGCGCAACCTCGAGCACCGCGGTGCGATCGGGTCCGACGCGGGCACCGGCGACGGCGCGGGGATCCTCACGCAGATGCCCGACGCGTTCCTGCGCGCGGTCGTCGACTTCGATCTGCCGCCGGTGGGGGAGTACGCGGCCGGTCTCGCGTTCCTGCCGCGCGAGGACGACGCCCGTGCCGCCCAGAAGGCCGGCATCGAGCGTCTCGCCGCGAGCGAGAACCTCGTGGTGCTCGGCTGGCGCGAGGTGCCCACGGTCGACGAGCACCTCGGCAAGCTCGCCCTGGCGGCGCGCCCCGTCTTCGAGCAGCTGTTCGTCTCGCGGCCCGCCGTCGGCGACGCCGAGGCCCTCAGCGGCATCGCGCTCGACCGTCGGGTGTTCCGGCTGCGCAAGCGCGCCCGCAACGACCTCGACGCGTACTTCGTGTCGCTGTCGAGCCGCACGCTCGGCTACAAGGGCATGGTCACGACCCTGCAGCTCGAGCCGTTCTACCCCGACCTCCAGGACGAGCGTTTCGCGTCCGAGCTCGCTGTCGTGCACTCGCGCTACTCGACGAACACGTTCCCCTCCTGGCCGCTCGCGCAGCCGCTGCGCATGCTCGCCCACAACGGCGAGATCAACACGGTCAACGGCAACCGCAACTGGATGCGGGCGCGGCAGTCGCAGCTCGAATCGCAGCTGCTCGGCGACATCCGCCCGCTTCTGCCCATCTGTACCGAGGGCGCGAGCGACTCGGCCTCGTTCGACGAGGTGCTGGAGCTGCTGACCCTCACCGGTCGGAGCCTTCCGCACGCCGTCATGATGATGGTGCCCGAGGCGTACGAGAAGCAGCCCGACATGGACCCCAAGCTCCGGGCGTTCTACGAGTACCACTCGATGCAGATGGAGCCGTGGGACGGCCCCGCCGCGCTCATCTTCACCGACGGCACCGTGGTCGGCGCGACGCTCGACCGCAACGGACTGCGCCCGGGCCGCTGGACCGAGACGACCGACGGTCTCGTCGTCATCGGCAGCGAGACCGGTGTGCTCGATTTCGCCCCCGAGCGCATCAAGCGCCGCGGGCGTCTGCGGCCCGGCCGCATGTTCCTCGTCGACACGGCGCAGCGCCGCATCATCGAGGACGACGAGATCAAGGGTCAGCTCTCCGAGATGGAGCCCTGGCAGGAGTGGCTGGACGCCGGCCGCGTGCGGCTGGCCGAACTCCCCGAGCGCGAGCACATCGTGCACCCGATCGCGTCGATCACCCGTCGTCAGCGCACCTTCGGCTACACCGAGGAGGAGGTGCGGATCCTCCTGACCCCGATGGGTCAGACCGGCGCCGAGCCCCTGGGTGCGATGGGAAGCGACACGCCCGTCGCGGTCCTCAGCGACCGCCCCCGGCTGCTCTTCGACTACTTCACGCAGCAGTTCGCGCAGGTCACGAACCCGCCGCTCGACTCGATCCGCGAAGAGGTCGTCACGTCGCTCTCGCTGGGCCTCGGGCCCGAGCCGAACCTGCTGAGCTGGGGAGCGGACCACGCCCGCACCGTGACGCTGGACTTCCCCGTCATCGACAACGACGAGCTGGCCAAGATCCAGCACATCGACACCGCCCTCCCGGGCCGCACCTCGGTCACCATCCGGGGCCTCTACCGGGTGCAGGCGGGGGCCAAGGGCATGGAGAAGCGCCTCACGCAGATGTGCGCCGAGGTCGACCGTGCCATCGAGGACGGTGCCGAGTTCATCGTGCTCAGCGACCGCGACTCGAACACGGATCTCGCCCCCATCCCGTCGCTGCTCATGCTCGCGGCCGTCCACCACCACCTCATCCGCAACGAGACCCGCATGAAGGTCGGCCTGGTCGTGGAGGCGGGCGACGTCCGCGAGGTGCACCACGTGGCGACGCTCATCGGGTACGGCGCCTCGGCGGTCAACCCGTACCTGGCGATGGAGAGCGCGGAGTACCTCGTGCGCGCCGGCTTCATCACCGGCATCACGCCGCAGAAGGCCGTCGCGAACCTCATCAAGGCGCTCGGCAAGGGCGTCCTGAAGATCATGTCCAAGATGGGCATCTCGACCGTGTCGTCCTACGCGGGCGCGCAGGTCTTCGAGGCCGTCGGACTGTCGCAGGACTTCATCGACCGGTACTTCACGGGCACCGAGTCCAAGCTCGGCGGCGTCGGACTCGACGTCATCGCCTCGGAGAACGCCTCGCGTCACGCCTTCGCCTACCCGGAGGATGCCGCGGCGCGCGCGCACGAGCGGCTCTGGACCGGGGGCGAGTACCAGTGGCGCCGTGACGGCTCACCGCACCTGTTCAACCCGGACACCGTCTTCCGGCTGCAGCACGCCACGCGCGAGCGCCGGTACGACATCTTCCGCGAGTACACGAAGCTCGTCGACGACCAGGCCGAGGAGCTGAAGACCCTCCGCGGCATGTTCGGGCTCCGCACCGGTGTGCGGCCGCGGGTGCCGATCGACGAGGTCGAGTCGGTCGCGTCGATCGTCAAGCGGTTCTCGACCGGGGCGATGAGCTACGGGTCGATCTCGCGCGAGGCGCACGAGACGCTCGCGATCGCGATGAACAGCATCGGTGCGAAGTCGAACACGGGCGAGGGCGGTGAGGACGTCGACCGGCTCCTCGACCCCACCCGCCGCAGCGCGATCAAGCAGGTGGCGTCGGGACGCTTCGGTGTCACGAGCCTGTACCTGACCGAGGCGGACGACATCCAGATCAAGCTCGCCCAGGGCGCCAAGCCCGGTGAGGGCGGTCAGCTGCCGCCGCAGAAGGTGTACCCGTGGGTCGCCCGCACGCGCGGCGGCACGCCCGGCGTCGGTCTCATCTCGCCGCCCCCGCACCACGACATCTACTCGATCGAAGACCTCAAGCAGCTCATCTTCGACGTGAAGCGGGCCAACCCCGTGGCGCGTGTGCACGTGAAGCTCGTGAGCCAGTCGGGCATCGGTGCGGTCGCGGCCGGCACGGCCAAGGCCCTCGCCGACGTCATCCTCGTCTCGGGGTACGACGGCGGCACGGGCGCGAGCCCGATGAACTCGCTCAAGCACGCCGGAACGCCGTGGGAGCTGGGTCTCGCCGAGACGCAGCAGACGCTCATGCTCAACGGCATGCGCGACCGCGTCGTGGTGCAGGTCGACGGTCAGCTGAAGACCGGCCGTGACGTCATCATCGGCGCGCTGCTGGGCGCCGAGGAGTTCGGTTTCGCCACCGCGCCCCTCGTCGTCTCCGGCTGCATCATGATGCGCGTCTGCCACCTCGACACGTGCCCGGTGGGTGTGGCGACGCAGAACCCGGTTCTGCGCGAGCGCTTCACCGGCAAGCCCGAATTCGTCGTGAACTTCATGGAGTTCATCGCCCAGGAGGTGCGCGAGTACCTCGCCGAGCTCGGCTTCCGCTCGCTCGACGAGGCGATCGGCCACAACGAGCTCCTCGACGTCGACGGCGCGCTGGAGCACTGGAAGGCCAGCGGTTTGGACCTCTCGCCCGTGCTCGAGGGCCCGGCGTTCGCCGAGGACGAGCCCCGTCGGAACGCGCGCGAGCAGCTGCACGAGCTCGAGCACCACTTCGACGTCCCGCTCATCGAGCAGGCCCAGGACGTGATCGCCCACGGCGGCACGCTCGAGGTCACCCTGCCGATCCGCAACACCGAGCGCGCGGTCGGCACCATGCTCGGCCACCACGTCACCAAGGCGCGGGGCGTGAACGGGCTGCCCACGGACTCCATCGTGATCAACCTCACGGGATCCGCCGGTCAGTCGTTCGGCGCCTTCATGCCCGCCGGCATCACGCTGCGCCTCGAGGGCGACTCCAACGATTACGTCGGCAAGGGTCTCTCGGGCGGACAGATCGTCGTGCGCCCGTCGCGCGGCGCGACGTTCGACGCGTCGCAGAACGTGATCGCGGGCAACGTGATCGGGTACGGCGCCACCCAGGGGACGATGTTCCTCCGCGGCGTCGTGGGCGAGCGTTTCCTGGTGCGCAACTCCGGTGCGACCGCCGTCGTCGAAGGCGTGGGCGACCACGCCCTCGAGTACATGACGGGTGGCCTGGCGGTCATCCTGGGCGCCACCGGACGCAATCTCGGTGCCGGCATGTCGGGCGGAACGGCCTACATCTACCGCCTCGACGAGCGGCTCATGAACCGCGACTCGATGGCAAGCGGCGAACTCGAACTCGGCCCCCTCGGCTCGGGTGACGCGGAGATCCTCCGCGACCTGCTGGAGCGTCACGTCGTCGAGACGGAATCGACGCTCGCGGCCCGCCTTCTCGAGGATTTCGAGGAGGAAGTGAAGAACTTCGTGCGGGTGCTCCCGCGCGACTATGCGGCGGTGCTGCAGACCCGTGAAGACGCGTTGGCGGAGGGGCTCGACCCCGACGGCGACGTGGTGTGGTCGCGCATCATGGAGGTGACGGGTGGCTGACCCCAAGGGCTTTCTGAAGGTCACGGAACGCGAGCTTCCCGCTCGCCGTCCGGTACCGGTGCGGATCATGGACTGGAAAGAGGTCTACGAGCCGGGCGATGGAGCGGTGCTGCGCCGACAGGCCGGTCGCTGCATGGACTGCGGTGTGCCGTTCTGCCACAAGGGCTGCCCGCTGGGCAACCTCATCCCCGAGTGGAACGACCTCACCTGGCGCGGCGAAGGCCGCGCCGCGATCGAGCGCCTCCACGCGACCAACAACTTCCCGGAGTTCACCGGGCGGCTGTGCCCCGCGCCCTGCGAGAGCGCGTGCGTGCTGGGGATCAACCAGCCCGCCGTGACGATCAAGCAGGTCGAGGTCGGCATCATCGACGAGGCCTTCGCCAACGGATGGGTGGAGCCGGAGCCGCCGGAGCGCCTGACGGGCAAGACCGTCGCGGTCGTCGGCTCGGGTCCCGCCGGACTCGCCGCTGCGCAGCAGTTGACGCGCGCCGGGCACACCGTCGCCGTCTTCGAGCGCGACGACCGCATCGGCGGGCTCATGCGCTACGGCATCCCGGACTTCAAGATGGAGAAGAAGCACCTCGAGTCGCGCCTGCGGCAGATGCAGGACGAGGGGACGCGTTTCCGCGCCGGTGTCGAGATCGGTCGCGACATCACGTGGGACCAGCTGCGCAGCCGCTACGACGCGGTCGTGGTGGCGACCGGTTCCACGGTCCCGCGCGACCTGTCGATCCCCGGTCGCGACCTCGAGGGCGTGCACTTCGCCATGGAGTACCTCGTCGAGTCCAACCGCGCGGTCGCCGGCGACAAGGTCGCCAACCAGATCAGCGCCGCGGGCAAGCACGTGATCGTGATCGGCGGCGGCGACACCGGCGCCGACTGCATCGGCACCGCGCACCGCCAGGGCGCGCTCAGCGTCACGAACCTCGCGATCGGCACGCAGCCGCCCGCGAGCCGTTCCGACGCGCAGCCGTGGCCCATGATGCCCACCGTGTTCGAGGTGTCCTCGGCGCACGAGGAGGGCGGCGAGCGGATGTTCCTGGCCTCCACCGTCGAGTTCCTCAGCAACGAGGTGGGCGAGGTACGGGCGCTGCGCGTGGCCGAGACCGAGTACGTCGACGGCCGTCGTGTGCCCAAGACCGGCACCGAGCGCGAGATCCCCGCCGACCTGGTGCTCATCGCGATGGGCTTCACCGGCCCGGATCGCGCCGACCTCGAGTCGCAGCTGTCGGCACAGTTCACCTCCCGCGGCAACGTGCACCGCGACGAGGACTACCAGGCCACCGCGCCCGGCGTGTTCGTGGCGGGTGACGCCGGACGTGGACAGTCGCTCATCGTCTGGGCCATCGCCGAAGGACGCGCCGCCGCGGCATCGGTCGACCGTTATCTCATGGGCGACACGGCGCTCCCGTCACCGGTACGGCCCGCCGATGTCGCCATCGGACTCCAGCCCGCGTAGGCTGGGATGGCATCCCGCTCACACTAAGAACCCGGAGTTCGAACTCGGATGAGACGCGCGAAAATCGTCGCAACCCTCGGCCCGGCAACTTCCTCCTACGAGATGGTCCGCGCGATCATCGACGCAGGGGTGGACGTTGCCCGGCTCAACCTCAGTCATGGTGACTACTCGGTCCACGACGCGAATTTCGCGAACGTGCGCCGGGCCGCCGAAGACGCCGACCGTGCAGTGGCGATCCTCGTCGACCTGCAGGGTCCCAAGATCCGCCTCGGCAAGTTCGCCGACGGACCCCACCTGCTCGCTGTGGGTGACATCTTCAAGATCACGATCGACGACATCGTCGGCACGAAGGAGATCGTTTCCACGACGTTCAAGGGCCTGCCCCAGGACGTCACGGCCGGCGACTTCCTGCTGATCGATGACGGCAAGGTCCGCGTCAAGGTGATCGACAAGGACGCGACCACGGTCACGACCGAGGTCATCGTCGGCGGACCGGTGTCCAACAACAAGGGCATCAACCTGCCCGGCGTCGCGGTCAACGTGCCCGCGCTGTCCGAGAAGGACGAGGCCGATCTGCGCTGGGGCCTCCAGGCCGGCGCCGACATCATCGCCCTGTCGTTCGTGCGCAACGCCGCCGACGTCGACCGCGTGCACGAGATCATGGCCGAAGAGGGCCGCCGTGTGCCCGTGATCGCCAAGATCGAGAAGCCGCAGGCCGTCGACAACCTCGAAGAGATCATCGACGCGTTCGACGGCATCATGGTCGCCCGCGGCGACCTCGGTGTCGAGCTCCCGCTCGAGGCCGTGCCGATCGTGCAGAAGCGCGCGGTCGAGCTCTGCCGCCGGATGGCGAAGCCCGTCATCGTCGCGACGCAGATGCTCGAGTCGATGATCGACAACCCGGTGCCGACGCGCGCCGAGACCAGCGACGTCGCGAACGCGGTGCTCGACGGTGCGGACGCGGTCATGCTCTCGGGCGAGACGAGCGTCGGCAAGTACCCGGTCGGCGTCGTCGAGACGATGGCGCGCATCGTGGCATCGACCGAGGACCACGGTCTCGACCGGATCGCCCCGTTGAACACCAAGCCCCGCACGCAGGGTGGAGCCATCACGCTCGCCGCGCGCGAGGTCGCGGAGTTCGTCGGCGCGACCTGGCTCTGCATCTTCACCGAGTCCGGTGACACGGCGCGGCGGATGTCGCGCCTGCGTCCCAGCATCCCGATGATGGCGTTCACGCCCGACCCGGCGATCCGTCGCCGCATGGCGGTCACCTGGGGCATCCGCTCGACCCTCGTCGAGCCCGTGCCGCACACCGACCACATGTACATCCAGGTCGACGAGTTCTTCCTGTCGCAGGGGCTGGCCAAGGAAGGCGACAAGGTCGTGGTGATCTCCGGATCCCCTCCGGGAATCGCCGGCTCGACGAACGACATCCGCATCCACAAGATCGGCGACGCGGTCAACGGCCGCGCCCCCATCTGGTCGGCGAACTGACGTTCCGGACATGAGAAGAGGGCCCTCCCCGAACGGGGAGGGCCCGCGTGTGGTGTGTGGCGGGGGGGGGGGGGATAGGGAGAGGGGGGGGGTGGGGAAGAGTGTGGTTGACGGTGTGTTGTTATAGGTGGGGGCCGGG